>NZ_JAWOBT010000076.1:0-14315 GCF_046484155.1 Alkalibacterium sp. | reverse complement strand
TGTGTATCGGATAAATAAGAGAGTAATAAATCGATCACATTCTTCAATCGAGACTCTTCAAACTTTTCGGTGAGATGTGTAAGGGAAGGCGCTGGTGTTTCGCTAGAAGCGTGAGAGATGGACATATTCCATTTATTTTTTAATAATTCTTGTAATTCCAAGAATTCTCCCGGTTCAAAGATAACTTCTTTGCAGTTGAGAGAAGTCAACTCACTTATGGCTTCGTTTGCATCTTCAACACTGGTGACTTTCACTTCTCCAGTCGTCAAATCAGCAAGCGCTATGCCTATCAGTTGATCTAATTGCATTATTGCTGCAATGTAGTTGTTCTCTTTGGCATCAACAGTTTTTGATTGCATGACGGTTCCGGGGGTGATGACTTGCACCACTTCTCTCTTGACCATCCCCTTACTTTCCTTGGGATCTTCGACCTGCTCGCATATGGCTACTTTATGACCCATTTCAATCAGAGAATCAATATATCCCTTCGCAGCGTGATGCGGCACTCCGCACATCGGTATCTGTTCATCTGCATTTTTATTCCTACTTGTTAAGGTGAGTTCTAATAATCGAGATACTTCTACAGCATCTTCAAAGAACAGTTCGTAAAAATCGCCTAATCGGTAAAATAAATAAGCTTGGGGATATTTATTTTTAATTTCTAAATACTGTTGCATCATAGGTGTCTGTTTGGTTTTTTGAGGCACTTCTATCACTCTCTCATTGATTTCATAATTCGAATAATGACATGTCGTCATCTATACGTATGGCTTCTATTTTTTTAGCTTTGCCGGTACGGTCATCTATTTCAATATAACATCCATTCAATTTGCTTCTACCCTTTTCCGGAACTTCAAATCTCTGGGGCATTTGGGTTGTAAACTTAGATAGTATCGGTTCTTTTTTCATGCCCAAGATCCCGTCGTAAAAGCCAGTCATTCCCACATCAGTCTGATAAGCCGTTCCACCCGGTAGTATGCGTGCATCATTCGTTTGGACATGCGTGTGCGTCCCTACGACAGCAGATACTTTTCCGTCCATAAACCACCCCATGGCTTCTTTCTCACTCGTTGCTTCTGCATGAAAATCAATAAGGATGTGATCCGTACGCTTTGCAGCTTCACTTACGAGGCTATCCCCAACTCGAAATGGGTCTTCGTAATCTCCCATAAATGAACGTCCATGTAGATTAATAACTGCCAGTTCTATCTGGTTGATTTTAATGTAGGCTATTCCTTTACCGGGTACATTAGCAGCCTCGGGATAGTTTGCTGGTCTTATTAATTTTTTAGCATCGTCGATAAATTCAAAGATTTCTCTTTTATCCCATGTGTGATTTCCCATGGTAATCAAATCTACGCCGGACTGCAAAATCTCTTTATATATTTTTTCTGTAATACCTCGGCCATCTGCCGCATTTTCACCGTTCGCAATTGTTGCTTGTGGTTTATATTTTTCTTTTAATTTAGGTAGCCATTCACTTAACTTTTCTCTCCCTAAAGAACCCACGATATCTCCAATAAATAGCAGTTTCATCTTTATTCCTCATTTCTAGTCACTTTACTCATTTTACCAGTTTTATGACACTAAAATCAAAACAGACTTAATATTCGATAGATTTAAATTCACCACTTTAAATAACTGGGCCTCAAATCAAGTAGATCAGCAGCAATTCATGATTTTTCTATACTGATATGCATAATTTAATCATGCCTTTGACCACTGATTTGTCGTTTTATCCACCAAATGGCAGACTCAGATTTTTTCTGCTCGTGAGTTTGTCATTTTAACATCTAAATCAAAGAAAGCTTCCTTACTTTTTAGACATCTATCAATTAATTAAAATCAAGACTTACCGATACTTGAAGTGTTATTTATCTCGAGCCAAATACAAGTGGGCTATACTCTGATACTATTCTTTTGTTTCACTGTTTTTTTACGTGACCTCTACTTTCTCTATCTTTCTATGTGCCTTCAAGCAAGTACCTTTTTTAAAAAAACTAAAAAAACCAGTCAAGAAGAAAATCTTCATTGACTGGTTTTATAATTAACTTTTATTTAGCATATTCAATTGCTCTAGTTTCGCGTATCACCGTTACTTTAATATGTCCAGGATAGTCCATATCGTCTTCGATTTGTTTACGTACATCTCTCGCTAACTTGGATGCCATGCTATCATCCAATTCATCTGGTTTGACTATAATACGTATTTCTCTACCAGCTTGAATCGCATAACTTTCTTTAACACCTTTAAAGCTATTGGAGATTCTCTCTAGATTTTCAAGTCTTTGTAAATAATGCTCTAAGGATTCACTTCTTGCCCCTGGTCTTGCAGAAGAAATAGAATCTGCCGCTTCGACTAAGACAGCAATGACTGACGTTGGATCAACATCACCATGATGGGATGCAATCGAATTAACAACAGTTTCATTTTCCTGATACTTCATTGCTAATTGTGCTCCGATTTCAACATGCGAACCTTCAACTTCACTATCTAAAGCTTTACCTATATCATGAAGTAATCCAGCACGTTTTGCTAATTGAACATCTTCGCCTAGCTCTGCAGCCATTACACCAGCAAGTTTTGCGACCTCAATTGAATGATTCAATACATTTTGACCATAACTTGTTCTAAAGTGCAAACGTCCGACGACCTTCATTAAATCAGGATGAATGGAGTGAATACCAAGTTCAAACATGGCTTCTTCGCCAATTTCTCTGATTCGTTCGTCCATTTCTTTACGTGATTTTTCTACAGCCTCTTCAATTCTACCCGGATGAATGCGTCCATCAGAAATCAGTTTCTCTAAAGCCATTTTAGCCGTTTCTCTTCTAATTGGATCATATCCACTTAGTATGACAGCTTCAGGTGTGTCATCGATAATCAAGTCCATACCCGTTAGACTTTCAAGTGTTCTGATATTACGTCCTTCACGACCGATAATTCGGCCTTTCATATCATCGTTCGGTAAATTGATTACACTAACAGTTGACTCTGTAACCTGGTCAGCAGCACAGCGTTGAATCGCTTGAGTGACAATGTTTTTCGCTTTTTTATCAGCATCCACTTTTGCCTGATCCTCAAACCGTTTCACCATGATGGCCATTTCACGAGTTAACTCTTGTTCAGTCTGTTTAAGCACGACAGATTTCGCCTCTTCTTCTGATAAACCTGCAATAGTTAGAAGTTTTTCGTTTTGTTCCTCTAATAGATCTTTTGCAGCTTGCTCCAGCTCTTCCACTTTTTTCTGACGAGCAGACAATTTATCTTCTCTGCTTTGCAATGAACTTTCTCTTTTATCTATAGTAATCTCTTTACGCTCTAAGCTATCTTCTCTTTGCGCAATTCTATTTTCTTGTCGAGATACTTCAGATCGACGTTCTTTTAGCTCCCACTCTGCTTCTGTTCGATAAGAATGGATTTCTTCCTTTGCCTCCAGCAACGCTTCTTTTTTTAAAGTTTCAGCTTCTTTGTTTGCGTCTTCAATAATGTTTTCAGCTGTTTGTTTAGAATTAGCTAATCTTTTTTCAAAACTTTGTTTTGTAATATAAGCTCCTGTGACTAAACCAATAATTAAAGTAACGATAGCGAAGGCTATTGAAAGTATGTCCATCTAATCACCTCCGTATCATTATTTGGTTTTCCATGCAATAAAAAATAATCAGATATTTCATTAATTGATAAATATCGTATTTTAGTTATAGTACACGATGACGTTTACTTTATAAACTAAAGAAACATACTACCTAATTTTATAGTTCTTTGTATCTTCTGTCAACATTGTTTTTATTTTAGTCTGTTTATATATGAGCCAGCACTTAAATCCTATTAAATTTTTCCATAAAACAAGGTTGAATTTCGGTTTCAGAAAAGTCTGAACATAGAAATCCAACCTTATTTGTATACTACTAATCTACTTTCAAAGCTTCTTTATCTTTTGATTTATCTTTTGATTTTTCTTTTGACTTTTCTTCTACTTGGACTACTTCTTGTTCACCGACGCCGAATGCAGCTCTAACTTTTGTCTCGATTTCAGCTCTAAGATCTGGATGGTCTTTTAAATACTGTTTTGCATTTTCTCTTCCTTGACCAATTCTTTCATCGCCATATGAGTACCATGCACCAGCCTTGTCGATAATATCTACTTCAGATCCCATATCCACTATTTCACCGATCTGTGAAATTCCTTCTCCGTACATGATATCAACCAAAGCAAGTTTAAATGGTGGCGCTACTTTATTTTTAACTACTTTAATTTTAGTACGGTTACCCGTCATGTCAGTCCCCAATTTAATGGATTCTCCACGTCTTACTTCTAAACGCACTGTAGAATAAAATTTCAATGCACGTCCGCCAGGGGTTGTTTCTGGATTACCGAACATGACACCAACTTTTTCACGAATTTGATTGATGAATAAACAGATGGTTTTGGTTTTATTGATTGATCCAGATAATTTACGTAGTGCTTGTGACATTAAACGGGCTTGTAAGCCGATATGGGTATCTCCCATTTCGCCATCTATCTCTGCTCTAGGCACTAACGCCGCTACTGAGTCAATAACGACAATATCAACTGCTCCACTTGAAACTAATGCATCAGTGATTTCTAATGCTTGTTCGCCGGTATCAGGTTGAGATAGGAGCAATTCGTCAATATTTACGCCTAACGCACTAGCATATTTAGGATCTAGAGCATGCTCGGCATCAATAAACGCTGCAATACCGCCATTGGCTTGTACTGAAGCTATCGCATGAAGAGCCACGGTTGTTTTACCCGAACTTTCCGGTCCATAAACTTCAATGATTCTCCCTCTAGGATAGCCGCCTATTCCAAGCGCCACATCTAATGCCAAGGAGCCACTGGAAACAGATTTTATCTGTGTATCAATTTTCTCTCCCATTTTCATTATGGAGCCCTTACCATATGCTTTTTCTATTTTTTTCAATGCTACTTCTAAAGCTTTTGCGCGATCATCTGCCATTTACTTTCCCCCTACAATTTTAACTATCTCATACGTGTTTTGGTTATCTTCACTGTTTATATTTTAACCTTCACAACAAAAAAAATCAAGCGTTTTTCGAACGTTTATTCGCTTTAGCTGTTTTCTCCAAAACAAACCTGATTATTAATTGGTTTATCCAGTAACACACGTCTAACTAAATCATGTGCATTGAGAACAGCCGAACGCCTGTTTTTATTTCGTTTATGCCCAAAATGAAACTGTTTAGCAAAAGCTTTCTTGTCTTTGTATGAAAGACCAATCCATACAGTCCCTGGATTCTGATTTTCTAACGAAGCTGGACCGGCTACACCCGTTAAGCCTACACCGATATCAGCGTCAAACATCTTTCTTGATTTTTCTGCCATCTCAATCGCACATTCTGGACTCACTACTCCGAATTTATTAATCGTCTCTCTAGTCACTTTCAGCACTTTATTTTTTTTGTCAGAACTATACGTGACTATGCCTCCTTCAAGTACCGATCCAACTGGCATATCAGAAGTAATTGAGCTCATAAATGCGCCTCCAGTCAAGCTTTCTGCAGCTGTAATAGTCAATTCTTTTTCCAAAAGCAAGTCTCTTACTACTTCATTTAATCTCTTTTCTCCATAAGCAAAGAAATAATCTGATAACGGATCAGTAATGCGTGATTCTATTTTATCAATTGCTTTATTTCCTTCTTCTTCTGTTTTTGCTTTTGCAGTTACTCTTACAATAATCTCACCTTCAGTTGCATATATAGCAACTGTTGGGTTTGTTTGTTCTTTAATTACAGATTCGATTTTTTCAGCTAATTGTGCTTCCGTTATACCAAAAAATCTCAATACCCGTGATACCAAAACCTGGTCAATTAAAATCCGCTTAATTAATTCATCTTTCAGATGATCCTTTACCATAGGTTGAAGTTCGTTCGGTGGTCCTGGTAATAAAACGTAGTGATGGTCGTCGTGATCCAATATCATTCCTACTGCTAAACCTGTATCATTTTTCAATGGTATTGACTCGGCTAATATTAGAGCTTGCAATTGATTATTTCCAGGCATTTCAAAACCTGAATTTTTATGGTAGGTAATAATCTTGGCTTCTGTTTCTTCATGCAGTATTAAGTTTACATCTAAATAATCAGAGAGTGTCTGTTTTGTAATATCATCTTCCGTTGGTCCTAAACCACCTGATAATACAATCAAGCTTACACGCTCTTCTGCGTCTTTAATAGCTTCCTTTAAGCGGTCCGGATTATCGCCTACAGTTACTTGATGAAAAACTTCTATGCCTAAAGCAGCTAATTCTCGTGATAAAAAAGCAGCATTTGTATTAACTACTTGTCCTAATAAAAGTTCCGATCCAATTGAAATGATTTCAGCTCGCACAGTGATCCCTCCTATTATAACTATTCACCAGTTAAATAAATTCTCACTTTTTTATTTTAACATATGCCTTTTTTTTGCGGATTTTAACTATAAATAATTAAAAAGCTTAAAAAGTTAGATTAAACTTCTTAAGCTTTCTGATTAAGTTGTGAATTCAGCTTGAAAATGTTCCTTTAAAGACAAATCGTGCTTCGTAAAAATATAAATACCCAGAATAAATAGTGAAAAACAGACAAATATATAAAAATACTGTACCTAATGGTATTCCAGTGAAGGCAATGGGGAAATCGTCAAGAAATAAAAATATGATAGCCAGCATTTGAGTATTTGTTTTTATTTTTCCGGGCCAGGCTGCTGCCATGACTTGACCACCCTGTTCTATTAATAATAGGCGTAAGCCGGTAACTGCCAACTCACGGGAAACAATAACCGCTACAATCCAGGCTGGTGCTAATGAAAATTCTATCAGAAACACTAAAGCAGTCATGACTAACATTTTATCTGCCAGAGGATCTGCAAATTTACCGAAATTGGAGACAATATTCATCTTTCTGGCCAAATACCCATCCAGCCAATCAGTAAAACTAGCTACCGAAAAGACCAGTGCGGCAATTAAATGATTGAGTTCAATACTAGATGACAAAACTTCTATGGTTCCCCAATCAGACGGAATAATTAATATAATTATAAATATAGGTATTAAAAATATACGAAAAAGAGTTATTTTATTTGGTAAATTCACACTAAAAACCTCCAGATTCCTAAAAAAAAGACCAGTTGTCAAGTCATTAAACACTGGTCAAAATTTATTTGTTTATTCAAATTCTAAAAACACTTCTTGTCGAACGGCTTCGTTCCCTGAAGATTTATAAGGGATTTCCTGATCATTCAACAGAATACTGGTTACCGATGCGTTACCTACAACAATAGAAATATCTGAGGCTGAATCATCAAAAATAGCCGTAAGTGAATTGCCGTCACTTATTAGTCCCTGTTCCACACTTTCTCCATCAACACTTATGCTTACCCAGGAATCTCCACCTTCAGATGTCAAAACCACTTGCTGTTCAGATGGACGAGGACCAGATATTAAATAGGTTGTGGCTATATCGGTGCTTGTCGTTTCATCTATTACTTGCTCTTCATTAATTTCTTCTTCATCATCAGAATTTTCTTCTTGATCCGCTATATCATCTTCAGTCGTTGCCTCTTCTTCATCTTTTTCGGCGGTTGCCTCTTCATTATCATCTACTTCAATGACCGTCGCTGACTCATCTTCATTAATAAACGAGTCGAAATCAGAATTATCAACTGTTGTAATAGCTAAATAAATAGCAAATATTATAGCTATCACTAATAAAATTATGAGCAGCGTCGGTAAACTGTCTCTCAGAGTGGCAACAAACCCACTTTTTTTAATTTTTGATCGTGTTTGAGTTTTATCAACACTTTTTGTGTAGCTCGTATTTTGGGTCTGAGGTAAAGTATCCATATGTTCTTGGACTAAATCTTCGCCATTCAAACCGACAGAATCAGCATATTGCTTTATAAACGCCCGTGCGTAAAAATCCCCCGGTAATACTTCCAGTTTACCCTCTTCTACGGCAATTAAATATCTTTTTTGTATTTTAGTCATTTGTTGTAAATCATCTAAGGTATATCCCTTAGCTTTTCTCGCTTCTTTAAGCTTATCTCCTATTTCGTTCACTCAATTTCACCTACCTAGCATAATTCTTTTGCAAAATGTATAGTTCGATTCAATATTTCAGGTTATAAAAATTTCATTTTAACTGATACCTAACTGTAAAAGTATACCACACGAAATAAAGTGAGTATAGAGTATCAGCAGGATTATAATTAAAGGCCAATAATTTTTCCGTAAATGTCATTTTCATTTATAAAAAGATTATTTATTGATTTTCAAGTCATCCTATTCGCTTCATTTAATTGTTTTGTGGTTTAACTGAGAACACCGACATTACTTCTTTTTTAAAATAGTCATGTGCTATTCTTTTAACTTCTTCAAATGTTATAGACTCCAGTATGGATAAGCTATCAAAAATCGTGATTTCTTCATAGGGTAACTCCACAAAATGCTGTGCAATAACTTCTAATGAATTTAAAGCTTGAATATACTGTCCAGTTAATTTTTTCTTGATCAGAGAAAAATGTTCAAATGTCATATCTTGACTCCCTTGAGTGTTGAGCAAAACATGTTTGATACTCGAAGCTAAGTCTTCAGGAAATTTACTATCTCCGCCTATACTGACATAGTCAAAACTTCTTTCAAAAATATACTCATAACTGAAACTATCATCAATTAACTCATCATTATACAAAGATAAGTATGTAGACGATGTGTCACCAAAAAGCAAGTCCAGCATGATCTCCATTTTAATTATATGTCGAAAAGCTGCTTTTTCTTCTAAGTTGTATTTGTCGCCTTTCACACCTACTAATACTTTAGGTATGTTTACCGGTAACTTTGTTTCTCTATATTTAAGAATATCGATGTCAGCCTCATCAGGAACTGAACGATCTATAGATACAGCAGGAGGGAAAAATTTTGATTCCTGATTTTCTTTGATGTATTCCATGGCATCATCCGGGTTTAAATTCCCTATTAAGATAATCTGAAGATTACTAGGATGATAGAAGGTATCATAATTTGCTATTAGCATATCAACATCAATAGACTGAATACTTTCAACTGTTCCAGCCACGTCCATCCGTAGTGGATGCTTAGGATATAAATTTTCAATCAAACCTATGGATAAATTCCAGTCAGGATCATCTTTATACATCTGTATTTCCTGAGTAATAATGCTCTTCTCATCTTCCACTGAACTATAAGTGAAATAAGGAGTCTGAACAAAGTCCAAAAGAGTCTCAATATTCTGTTGTAAGTTAGCTGTAAAAGAACACATATAAGCTGTTTTCGTATTGCTCGTAAACGCATTTACTGACGCTCCCTGAGAAGAAAATATATTTGAAACATCACCATCTTCAGTTTCAAATAGTTTATGCTCCAAAAAATGTGCGATACCATAGGGAAAGGATCTGTATTCATATTCCCCCCTTGTAATGAACGTTCGATCCACAGAACCAAAATCAGCAAATAGTACAGCGTATATTTTTTTATACTCTTTCTTTGGTATTAATTTTACTTGCAACCCATTCCCCAATTTTTCAGTGTAAATCTTTTCTTCTAAGTGCTTATATACTTTGATGTCCACTATTTATTCTCTCCAATTAATATATAGGTTGCTTTAAGTTCGATTAATCGAGCTAAATCGATAATTTCTTCTTTTGACACTGAGTCTAGCTTATCAACCCACTCGTCTAGTGACAAGTGCTCTTGTCCGATCAATGCTAAACTGTAGGCTCTCTCCACCATAGAATATGAAGTATCATCAATTTGGAACAATTCGTTTTTTATCACTTCTTTTGTCAGCTCTACTTCTTTTTCTGAGAAACTACCATTTTTCATTTCTTCTAATTGCTTCAATATTATTGATTGTGTGTTAGCAACTTCTTCACTTTCAATACCTGCGTAAATAGATAACAAACCTCTGTATACATCAACTTCACTCGAAATAGAATAAGCTAAATTTTCTTTTTCTCTGACGATTTGGAATAATTTAGAATGCGGCATAGCACCAAAAAGGCCATTAAAAATTAATCCCGCATAATAATACTCAGCATGATAATATATTGGTGTTTTTAACCCCATCGTTAGTATTGTTTGGTTGATCTCTTGCATTTCTACTTTTTGAGCAACTGGCTTCTTTTCTTTATTTTCATAAAAAGGATTCTCACTTCTAACAGCACGAGGCTCAAAATCAAACGGGTGTAACGTTCGTAAAACACTCGTCTCTGTTACGTTCCCTACTACATAAATATCTAATTGATCTTCATTCAGCATCTCTAGATATGTATCAAATAGACTAGCGGGAGTAATATCTTTTAGATCGGACTCTTGACCATAACTTGTCAGCTGTTGTTCTCTCGTGTCAAAATACAGATTATTGAGCTTGTCTTCAGCATATATTGTTTTGTCATCATACCGTGATGCGAATTCATCTCTCAATTTATCCACTTCTCTAAAGAAAGTTGTTTCGTGAAAACATCCATTAAAAACATTAGGGAAAAAGATAACCTGATATAAAAATTTCATCACCTCGTCGAATATTCCCGTCTCATTTATAATTTTTTCATCAACACATTCCATATTCAATGACAACACATGATACTTTCCATATCTAGTAACGTCTGTAAAAAAATTAGCTCCGTATAATTCACCGAGCCGTCTTCTGAAATCAATTTGAGTTGGATAATGCTCACTATTGATATCCATTATATTCGCTAAGAGAGCGCGCTTAGTCACTTTTTTTTCTTGAAGCAGGGTTTTGAATCTAAATTGGATAGAGATTGTTTTAAACTTTTTTGTGGGTAGAATATGTAAATGTATCCCTTCTCTAAGTTTTACCATTTTATTCCTCCATGATGCATATTAATTCATACATTTAAAAATGATATAAAAATACAGGATTTCAAAAGAAATCCTGTATTTTTATCACTTTATTTAACAAACTCTACTAATTGCTCAACTTTATCTGTTTCTTCCCATGGTAACTTGATATCTGTCCTGCCAAAATGACCATAAGCAGCTGTTTGTTTATAGATCGGTCTTTTTAGATCGAGCATTTTAATAATTCCTGCTGGTCTTAAATCAAATATATGTCTTATAGCGTTAATCAATAGTGTGTTTGAAACTTTACCTGTTCCAAATGTATCAACGGAAATGGATACCGGTTGCGCAACCCCAATGGCATAAGCCAGTTGAACTTCTACTTTATCAGCCAAATCAGCTGCAACAATATTTTTAGCAATATATCTTGCTGCATAACTGGCGGAACGATCAACTTTAGTAGCATCCTTACCAGAGAAGGCTCCACCACCATGACGAGCATATCCACCATATGTGTCTACTATAATTTTTCTGCCTGTCAATCCGGCATCTCCTTGTGGTCCTCCTATTACAAAGCGACCTGTAGGATTGATATAATACTTTGTGTCACCATCCAAATATTCTTCTGGAATGACTGCCTTAATTACTTTTTCTATTATATCTTCTCTTAATTGTGTATTCGGTACATCCGGATGATGCTGAGTACTAATTACAATTGCATCTACACGGAAGGGTCTATCATCTTCCCCGTACTCTACTGTAACTTGTGCTTTACCATCTGGTCTCAGATAGCTGAGTTCTTTATTTTTTCTTACTGTTGCCAGCTGCTTTGTTAATTTATGACTTAAAGATATAGGAAGTGGCATTAACTCCTCTGTTTCATTAGTAGCATAGCCGAACATCAATCCTTGATCTCCAGCTCCGGTTTTATCCAGTTCATCATGAACTTCTGACTTGTATTCAACAGAATCATCGACACCCACCGCAATATCCGGTGATTGATCATCAATAGAGACAAGGACAGCACACGTATCAGCATCAAAGCCATATTTTGCACGTGTATAGCCGATTTCTCTAATCGTATCTCTAGCAACTTTTTGCATGTCTACATAAGTTTCTGTCCGGATTTCGCCGGCAATTAAAACTAATCCAGTTGTAACGATTGTTTCACAAGCCACACGAGCATCCGGATCTTTAGCTAATATATCATCCAAAATTGCATCACTAATTTGATCAGCTATTTTATCAGGATGTCCTTCTGTTACTGATTCTGATGTAAATAATCTTTTTTCTGTCATTATTATTCCCCCTTATTTTCGCGGTTACAAGGCTTCCGACCGGTTGTGGCCGTCCTATCGGGAATTCTTTGTAAACCTCTATCATTTTAACATATAACAATCAAAGAATCATTGAAATTCGTAGAATCTTCTTCCAACAAGCTTATCTCCTATTCATTCTATATCTATGGTAGAATCATAGATAATACTATTTTAATGAAAGTAGTGGTTGAGTGACGGACTATAACACTTTTTCCAGAACAGACAAGTTTTATCCAATAAATTCCAGCATAATTGGTGTTTTTTTCGCACAATTTCTTACTGATATAACTTTTCTTCCCATATTGGGATTAGCAATATGGATATATGCTAATATATCATTAAGAAATCACTGGCTTAAAGAAAATAACTCACCATTACATCTAAAAGGAGAATTAATACTTTCAATCTTCTTAAATATCGGAATCATGTTCTATTTCAGTGTAAGTTACTCATTACTTATACTTCCGATTCTTCTTATTATATCTTTTTTTATACAAACAAAGTTTATTTTTATTCATTTTAATTTCAATAATACATATACTTTCCTGTATACATATGTGCTTATGATAATATTTAACATTCTCTCGTATTACTTCCAATTGCGTTATTTATCACTGTCAATATCATTGAATATTTTTTTAACGATCACCATTATTTTTTTCTTATTTAAACTAATTCAAAAATACCTGAAACACTATACTACTAAATAAGAAACGAGAAAATAAAAGAGAGACGTTAGGAAATGGCTATTATACCATTACCTAACGTCTCTTATATCTGTTCGAATGTAGTACAGTGGATAAGAAGAACTGTCCTTCCGACCACAGACTTTTAAGCTGCTGTTTCAACACTAAAATACATCCGCATAAGGAATGGCGCAGGACAGAGTCGAACTGCCGACACACGGAGCTTCAATCCGTTGCTCTACCAACTGAGCTACTGCGCCAAAAAAAGCGGTCCCGACGGGATTTGAACCCGCGATCTCCTGCGTGACAGGCAGGCGTGATAACCGCTACACTACGGGACCTAGCTAAAAAAATATGTAAGTAACACTGTTTTGAACTATCGTCCACGTACAATATGTCCGTAAACGCTAAAGTGTCAATAGCCACTACAAAGGAGGATGTGGGATTCGAACCCACGCGCGTTTTGACACGCCTGACGGTTTTCAAGACCGTTCCCTTAAGCCGGACTTGGGTAATCCTCCATGTGAAAATAATAAACAACACCTAAGTGTTGTTTGATGACCCCTACGGGATTTGAACCCGTGATTCCGCCGTGAAAGGGCGGTGTCTTAACCACTTGACCAAGGGGCCTAAAATATAAAAAAACGGAGAAGGAGGGATTTGAACCCTCGCACCGGCGAAACCGGCCTACACCCTTAGCAGGGGCGCCTCTTTAGCCACTTGAGTACTTCCCCATACCAATAATAATATCGGTATAAATGGGCCTAAGTGGACTCGAACCACCGACCTCACGCTTATCAGGCGTGCGCTCTAACCAGCTGAGCTATAGGCCCTAAATGAATTTCTTTATACAATTTGTATAAAGCGGGTGAGGAGAATCGAACTCCCGACGTCAGCTTGGAAGGCTGGGGTTTTACCACTAAACTACACCCGCATATTTTTTCTAAACGGTCCCGACGGGATTTGAACCCGCGATCTCCTGCGTGACAGGCAGGCGTGATAACCGCTACACTACGGGACCATGCATATTCAAACAATTCAAGTTTACACTGTGGGATTTACCCAAGCATGCCTTAGTTGTACCTTGCTAAAAAGAATACAAACATGGTGATTGCGGAGGCAGGACTTGAACCTGCGACCTCCGGGTTATGAGCCCGACGAGCTGCCAACTGCTCTACTCCGCGATAATAGTAAATGATTAAAATGGACCTTGCAGGACTCGAACCTGCGACCGAACGGTTATGAGCCGTTTGCTCTAACCAACTGAGCTAAAGGTCCGCTTTAATAGCGGCGGAGGGAGTCGAACCCACGACCTCACGGGTATGAACCGTTCGCTCTAGCCAGCTGAGCTACACCGCCATTTTAACAAATCGGGAAGACAGGATTCGAACCTGCGCCCCCCTGGTCCCAAACCAGGTGCTCTACCAAGCTGAGCTACTTCCCGTATTCTTTATTATATTACATG
>NZ_JAWOBT010000030.1:0-20497 GCF_046484155.1 Alkalibacterium sp. | reverse complement strand
TTTTCCGTCCGAACTGAGCGACCACTTGGCATTCCCGGACCCTGATTCGTTTGAGAACAGGGAGGTAGGATTGTTGGTTTCAGCGGAAGCTGTGAGCGAGGAAACTAAGCTGGAGGGAAAAAATTGGATGAACTGGAACAGAATAAAAAGTAACGTTATAACGTGTGTGTGCAACGGTTTGTGTTGTGCTTTCACATTCTTTACACCTCCGTTAGCTTAAGTCAATTTGTACATAAAGACGGCATTCTGGTTTCTTTCAAAAGCGCCACCTCCTTAAAGGGTGTTTAAGGTTAGATAAGTATATGAGATTAAGAAAAATTTGGATTGGAGTTAGTAGCATGAAGTGTTGATATGAGAAGCCAACAAAACGGGAGGATAAATAAATGATAAACGGGGACATTGAGAATTCAAGGGTGTTTAAAAACATAAAGAAGGGGTTTAATAAATGAGGGTCTAACAATATGGATAAAAGCAAGATGATATTAAGATAAATCGGAGTGGATAAAAAAGTTGAAGGATCATGTTCAAATAAAACGAGGATTAGATGAAAATAAAGGAGTGAAAAGATAGTAAAAAAAGTAAGCGTTGTCAATTTATAAATCAATTATAGTAAACTTGATTTTTTTAATCAAATATAAACGGTTATTTATTAAAAATATGGTTTGTTATGTATAAATATAAAGATATATCTATGTAAGTTATGAAAAAAGGGAATTTCAGACATGAAAAAGGCCTCTGAATGGAAAAGTGAATTTTTCCAGTAATCAAAGGCGTGAGTCCTTTTCATTTAGTTGAGAGGTAAGTATCAGGGGATTCATAGAATCCGGTTGCACTATGTGTTTGTTATCTGGGTTTATTTTTTTCACCTCTATAATCGTTGTAGTATTCATAAGGTAGGCCATAAAGATTGTGAATCTTTACCGGGAAGAGATACTACAGTTAGTGTTTTATTACTAAATTTAGTTTACTACTAAGCTTTATCTGGTTCAAATAGTAGCACTCCGCTCATAAATAAGAAAATTTGCTCTTGTTCAGTAGTCTGTGAATTTTTTTGCGAGAAACTAGTAATTAAGTATCACTCAAAAGCTTTTTTAAAGCTTCATATAGACAATTATGTGCTAAAAATGTAATTGTGACATAAATGTGTCGGAAATGTGAACGTTGTTAAGATTGTTTTGTTGTGGCAGACTATTGAACCCGTTATAATTATAACGGAATAACAAATATAATAGTAAATACTTAAAAAGTTTATTAAATGAGGACTGATGAGATGGATATGAAAGACGTTATAGAGCTAGTCAATACGAACCGGGGAAATGGCAGGAAAGAAAGTCTGGATCGCATGCAGCATTTGCTTGATAAAATAGGTAACCCTGAAAAAGCGTTGTCGTTTGTGCATATTGCCGGAACAAATGGAAAAGGATCGACCGCTTCATTTGTGTCCGAAATTTTGGTGCAGGCGAATATAAAAACGGGTGTATTCACTTCACCTCATTTAGAAAAAATCAATGAACGCATCCGGATCGATGGTGCCTTCATAACGGATGAAGGCTTTATCAAAACGACTGAACAGGTAGCTGCCGTAGTGGATGAGGTTGAACAAGAATGTGGGGATCGCCTTTATTCATTTGAGATTTTAACGGCTGTGGCACTGCTGCATTTCTATCAGCAAAAGTGTGAGCTAGTGGTTCTGGAAGCGGGCATAGGCGGTAGGCTTGATGCGACCAATACGATTCCCACTCCAGAAGTTGCTATTGTGACATCGATCGGCATGGATCACACACGTGTACTGGGCGAGACGTTAGAAAAGATTGCCAGTGAAAAGGCGGGTATCATCAAAGGAAATGGCGACGTAGTTTTACCTCGTTTCATTCCTTCCATAGATCAAGTCTTCAAAGAAGTGGCTGAAAACAAGAAAGCCTTTATCCATAGCGTGTCAGAAGAGAATGTTAAAGAGTTAAGCGTGACGGAAGACGGAAGCACCTTTTCTTACAAACAGTTCACAGCTTTAAAAGTTGGAATGGTTGGTAGGCATCAAGTGAATAATGCGCTGTTGGCCATTGAAGCGGCACTCATACTAAAAAATAAAGGGTACACAATCACTGATGAAAACATCAGTCAGGGCATTGAAGCGACGTATTGGCCCGGACGGATGGAAAAAATTCAGGTTAACCCCACCGTCTTCATTGACGGGGCACATAATCCTGAAGGTGTGGCGGTATTAAGGGAATCGATCGAAACGCTCTTTCCCAATGAAAGACTGACTATTATTGTAGGAATGATGAAGGACAAAGATTATATGCACATGATAGAAGACATTCTTCCTTTTACAAAAAAAGTCTATACGGTATCACCAGATCCTTACCGTGGCTTTCCGGCACGAGTCGTGGCCAAACAGCTGCAAAGAAAGGGCATAGAAGCAGATCCGTTTGATTCAACTAAAGAAGTGGTTGAATTTCTCAAAGGACAGAAAGCGAGTAATGAGATAATCATCGTTTTTGGTTCGCTTTATTTAATTGGAGATATAAAAAAACAGTGGTAATCACAAAACGCTTCATACTCATTTCGAGTAGGAAGCGTTTTTGTGATTGGTCAAAGAGTAAAGAATGGTAAAATAAAGACAATAGAAGATGTACGAAGGATTCGAGAGGAGAGATAAATAAAAACGCTTGCACTTTTTTTTCAAGTACAGTATAGTAAGAGCAACATAACTTGTATGTACAAGTTAAACAAAGGAGGAAATTTTAGTGGCAGATTTTAAGGAAGATGCGCAGGAGCTACTGGATGCGATTGGCGGTAAAGAAAATGTCAATGCTGTAACTCATTGTGCAACACGTATGCGTTTTGTATTAGCTGACCCTTCAGTAGCAGACAAGGAAAGAATCGAGGACATTCCATCTGTTAAAGGAACCTTTACACAGGCAGGACAATTTCAGGTTATCGTGGGTAACCGGGTAGCCGATTTTTATAACGAGTTCTCTGCGATATCTGGGCTTGAAGGAGTCTCCAAAGATGACGTGAAGAGCGCCGGCAAGCAACATATGAATGGCTTGCAGCGTGTTATGGCAGCTCTGGCAGAGATTTTCACACCATTAATTCCAGCAATTATTATCGGTGGTTTGATTTTAGGTTTCAGAAACGTATTAGAGCAAGTGCAGATTCAAGCGTTAGGCCAAGCCATGATCGATGGCCAAGCACAGTTTACTACTGCGGGAGAACCCGTTTATAATACAATAGTTAATGTGTCACAATTTTGGAGTGGGGTCAACGCTTTCCTATGGCTTCCTGGTGAAGCGATTTTCCACTTCCTGCCAGTTGGTATCGCATGGAGTGTAACCCGTAAAATGGGGACCACACAAATTCTCGGTATCGTACTTGGTATTACATTAGTTTCACCTCAACTGATGAATGCGTATGGGGTACAAGATATTTTAGCAGGTGATGTAAATCAATGGGACTTCGGTTTCTTCCAACTGGATATGATCGGGTATCAGGCACAAGTCATTCCAGCCATGTTAGCCGGCTTCCTGCTTGTTTACCTTGAAAAAGGGCTTCGTAAAATCGTACCCGAATCCATATCAATGATTTTTGTTCCTTTACTCGCATTGGTTCCAACCATCTTTGTGGCCCATGCAATCATCGGACCGATCGGTTGGCAGCTGGGTATATGGTTATCTATGGTCGTTCAATGGGGACTGACCGGTTCATTTAACTGGGTCTTCGGATTCATATTTGGTGGATTATATGCACCACTTGTTGTAACAGGACTTCACCACATGACTAATGCCGTTGACCTGCAATTGGTAGCTGACTTCGATCAGACCATTTTATGGCCAATGATCGCATTATCCAACATTGCTCAAGGATCAGCTGTATTAGGCATCATCTTGCTGCACCGTGGGAATGAGAAAGAACAGCAGATCTCTATTCCAGCGATGATTTCAGCTTATCTCGGTGTTACTGAACCCGCACTCTTTGGTATCAATATCAAATATGTGTATCCGTTAGTTGCAGGTATGATCGGTTCCGCATTTGCCGGGATGACATCGGTAGCCTTGAATGTCGCTTCATTCAATATTGGTGTTGGCGGACTGCCGGGTATCTTATCGATTATTCCTGAATACTGGATAGGCTTCTTGATTTCTATGACTATCGCAATCGTTGTTCCTGTCGTATTGGTATTCGTGTTTGAGAAAAAAGGCATCATGACTAAATGGGAAAATGACAACTTACCAATTCCTAAATTAGGTAACTAAGACAGACAGACTAAATAATTAAAGACAAGGGTTAAGGAGGAAGGATATATCTAAAAGAGGAGCTTGGTTCTAGTAAGTTTACTGGAACAGGCACGCTTTGGGATCTATCCTTTTTCTTTTAGATAAAGAAGGGATGGATATAATGGGAAATCTTCATGATAAAGTGATTTATCAAGCTTATCCTAAATCATTTAAAGACACGGATGGTAATGGTATAGGAGATTTGAACGGTGTGATCGAAAAACTGCCTTATTTAGAAGAGTTAGGGATAGACATGTTATGGTTGAATCCTTTTTATAAATCACCGCAGAATGATAATGGCTATGACATCGCTGACTATATATCGATCGATCCATTATTTGGAACGTGGGAAGATTTTGATCGGCTCGTTGAAGAAGCCGGCAGTCATGGTATCGATTTGATGCTGGATATGGTGCTGAACCACACCTCGACCGATCACGACTGGTTCCAGAAAGCTTTAGCGGGAGACAAAAAGTATCAGGAATTTTATATTTTAAGAGAAGCTCAACCCAATGGCAGTCTGCCAACGAACTGGGAATCCAAATTCGGCGGTCCGGCGTGGTCTAAATTTGGAGATACCGATAAGTACTATCTTCATTTATATGACATGACTCAAGCAGATTTAAACTGGCGGAATCCAAAAGTGCGTCAAGAACTTCATAAAGTGGTCAATTTCTGGCTGGAAAAAGGCGTCAAAGGTTTCAGATTCGATGTCATCAATGTCATCGGAAAAGCAGAAGAAATGGAAGATGCAAAAGATGGTGTCGGGAAATCGCATTATACAGACACACCGATCGTGCATGAGTACATTAAAGAATTAAATAGAGAGACATTTGGAAAATATGAAGATATTGTCACTGTCGGCGAGATGAGTTCGACAACGGTAGAAAACGGCATCAAGTATTCTCATCCGGATACTGACGAATTATCGATGATCTTCAGTTTTCATCACCTAAAGGTCGATTACAAAGACGGCGAGAAATGGACGAAGGTACCGTTTGATTTCATTAAATTGAAACGTATTTTAGATGAATGGCAGGCAGGCATGGCTGAGGGTGGCGGCTGGAATGCGTTGTTCTGGAATAATCATGATCAGCCGAGAGCCGTTAACCGCTTTGGCGATGTTGAGAATTATCCCATCGAAACGTCTACCATGTTAGCTCAGACCATTCATTTACTCAGAGGAACGCCTTATATATATCAGGGTGAAGAAATTGGCATGAAAAATCCTGATTACTCTGAAATCGATGATTATGTGGATATCGAAACCCATAATGCCTACAGAGAGTTAAAAGCAAAAGGCTTGTCTGAAAAAGAAGCACTTGAAATCATCAAAGAAAAATCACGGGATAACTCACGGATACCGATGCAGTGGGATGAATCCGAGCATGCAGGATTTACTGAAGGCACGCCTTGGCTGAAAGTTCCGGAAAATCATAAAACAATCAACACAGAAAATGAGGCATTTAGTGGGGAAATTCGTTCCTACTATAAAGAGCTCATCCGTTTGCGCAAAGAAATGCCTATTATCCAAGAAGGATCTTATGAGGTATTAGAATTAGAGCATCCAAGTATTTTTGCTTACGTTAGAGAATATGAGGGCGAGAAATTACTCGTCTTGAATCACTTTTATGCAAAAGAAGATAGCATCAGCCTTCCTGACGAATTAGTTGATGGAAACAGCAGCTATTTGATAGGTAACAGCGGTAAGCGGACACTGGAGAAAACATTTGAAATGGGACCCTATGAAACGGTGGCCTTTTTGATCAAGTGATGAATACAAAAAAGGATGAAAGATCAGCCTAAGCTGATTTTTCATCCTTTTTCTATTTAACTATAATCCATCGGTGGACGGCGACGGGCAAATTCCACAAAACGAAACTTGTCTAACCGGTGTCTGGATTCTGTGTATTGGAAGAGGGTCGTGTCTTCCAGATGCACTTCACTCCGCGTAACCACTACATGCGTATCACCATGCAGCGTCATATATTCACGGTCTTCTTGTGTAGCGGGTTCGACAACGAACTCTTTTCTGGCATAACCGATAATGAGACCCATCTCTTTTTCAATGTAGTTGTAGAGAGATTTTTTTGCTTCCTTATCAGGAAGAGTGGGGATAACAGAAGTTAATAGATAATCTTTATCCAGGATAACTATTTCTCCATCAACCTTTCGAGCTCGAATCAATGCATGGACTTCGGTTTCTTTGGACACATTAAGAAAAGCTGCGATATGTTCCGGGATCGTTTCTTTCTGGTTTTTTATTAAAAGGGTTTCACTGTTAATGTTTTGCGCGTCTTGTAATTCCTTGTAACTGGTCAGCCCCGAAATAGGAAAATCAAACCGTTTAATATCAAGTACAATAGATCCTTTTCCCTGCTTTTTTTGGATATAACCGCTCTCGAGCAGTAGGGTCAAGGCTTTTCGAATTGTTTCACGGGAAACATTGTACTTTTTTGACAATTCATTTTCACTCGGAAGCAATTCTCCAGCTTTATATTGTTGATTAAGAATATCTGATTCAATATCTAGAAAAATGTCTTGAAATTTACTCATTTTTTTCATCCCTTTATACACGTTCTCTTATCGTCGTAACTTACATTCTATAATAAAAGAAACAGTAACTCAACATACTTATATACCTTTTGTGAAATAGTCATGTAATCAGCGAAAAATCAGCGGATATGGGACAAAATAGTTAAGTGTTTTTAATCTGACAGTTTATTTAGTGCCTGATTCGTTGAAAGTATCTGAATGTTGATTTATACTATATATAGATAAATTCCTATATTAAAAGTATATAATGCTAGAATTAAGTGATGAAGCAAGTCGTTATCCAAGAACAGACGACACCACTCGAGAGTGGGACGTCCCGGTGAACCCAGTTGAAAAACTTCGACAAATTAAAAGGATGGATGTATATATGAATTTCCAAGAGTACGCAAAAGTAGCCAAAGCCATCGCGGATCCGAAAAGAGTCAAAATATTAGATTTGTTATCTTGCGGAGAATTGTGTGCGTGTGATATTTTAGAGCATTTCGACTTCACACAACCGACGCTCTCCCATCACATTAAAGTGCTATCGGAAGCAGGCTTGGTTGTTTCAGAAAAAACAGGGACGTGGCATCACTACACCATCAATCAGGAAGTGGCGCAAAAACATATTGAAGATACGGTTCATCTGCTGACTCACTCAGATGATTGCAGTTGTAAGACTAATTCAGTTTGTCAACAAGGTAAATCGACTTCAACGACACTCTAAACAAACAAAAGGACTAACTTGGGTAATACACCAAATGTTAGTCCTTTTGAATTGAGTTATCGAATGATGAGTTTTTGTCCAATGCTAATGAGGTTAGGGTTCGAGATATTGTTATCTGCAACGATTTTTGAAACGGTCGTATCGTATCTGATGGCGATGGCATACAATGTGTCACCGGCTTTAACGGTATAGGTTACTGTGGTCGAAGGCGGTGGTGTTGTCGATGTGCCAGTCGGGATCGTCAGTACTTGTCCGACACGAATGAGATCGATGTTGGTTATGTTGTTAGCGGCCGCAATTTTTGAAACGGTCGTGTTGTAACGTAGAGCAATGGCATACAGCGTGTCACCGGCTTTAACGGTGTAGGTTATCGTGCTGGATGGAGGTGGGGTCGTGCCGCCAGTACCGGGAATCGTCAGTACTTGTCCGACTATAATCAGATTGACATTGGTTATATTGTTAGCGGCGGCGATTTGTGAAACGGTCGTGTTGTATCTCGATGCGATAGCGGATAGGGTGTCGCCTGATTTAACGGTATAGGTCGTTGAACTTGATGGCGGTGGTGTCGTAGAACCACTGCCAGGGAGTATCAACACTTGTCCGACATGGATGAGGCTGGTGTTGGTTATATTGTTGAGTTCGGCAAGTCGTTGAACCGTTGTGTTGTATTTGAGAGCAATGGCATATAACGTATCGCCGGCTTTAACGGTGTAGGTCGTTGTGCTGGAAGTCAAGTTAAGGAGTTGATTGATCGTTACGAAGCGGTAACCTAAACTTTTCAGTCGCGTAATCATGGTTGGCAGGGCTGCTGGCGTTCCTGAAGCCCCTGCGCCAGTGTGCATCAAAACGATCGCTCCGGGGGTTATTCTGTTCATGACACGTGCAACGATATCGCTGGATGAATTGCCTGTCCAGTCGATGGTATCGATGGTCCACATGATCGAATAAGGGTATCCGGCGTCACCGACACGTTGGAGTACAGTCGAGTTGTAGGCACCGTAAGGCGGTCTGAAAATAGGTTTAGTGGTTTTACCGGTCAGTTGTACGATGGTATCCTCGGCTCGTTGTAATTGACTTTGCGTTTCAGCTAGAGAGATTTGAGTGAAATAAGGATGAGAGTAGGAATGGTTACCGAGTTGATGTCCTTGATTGGCAATGTTACGGATAGATTGAGGGTGATTGTTTGCCCCTGTACCCGTTAGAAAGAAGGTGGCTTTGATGTTATGAGTGGATAAAGTTTGAAGGATATTATTGATGTTAGTTCCATCAGAGCCGTCATCAAAAGTGAGTGCAACAACTTTTTCGGTCGTAGTACCTTTGCTGATGGTTTGAGCGGGAGCGGCTGCGGCTGTCGAAAATGTAAGAATCGAAGAGAGAACAAGTAAAAAGGTTATCATGATCCCTACACTTTTACTTATTATTTTTCTTCTATTTTGTGTGTTCATTTTTTTCACCCCTTTCATACACTAGAAGAGCGTATTGACTATGTATGTGTGAAAAAAGGATAAAAGTAACAGGCGTTGAATGAAATAACACTCTTATTGTTAATTAAATTATACCATAAAAAAAGTTGAGGTCTCTTCAAGACACTCAACTCCGGTGGTTTTTTTGTTTTAATTGCTTGGTATAACAGACTATTCGGTTCACTTCTTTGAAACCGATAGACTCATGAAATTGAGCACTTTTCTCGTTCACTTGTTCAACATCACTAGCGAACTCAGTGGCATCCATAAAGCGTGACCAGTCTTCGCATACCTCAACGAGTTGTCTGCCGATGCCTTGTTTTCGATACGCTTCTCTAACGTAGATACATTCCAGATAACCTACAGGAGTCGAGACAGTGCCTTCTACATAATCATAACGGAGCTGAACATGTGCAAAGCCGATGATTTCCTGATTTTCTTCGCATATGAATAACTCTGACGTGCTGTCTCGATGAAAACGATTCATTTCCTTTTTCAAGGCGTTGATATTCTCTTCTGGCCATAGCAAATGAGCCAGCTGGGTGATTTTTTCAATATGATGATCCCGTGCTTTTTTTATCGTATGCATCATCGTTCCTCCCAAAACTTATAAAATACATTTGTTATTTTATAGTTTATCATACTAGGTCAAAGAACGCTTTCATTTTTTCCAGATAGAAAAATCCAGCATATTGATACATGGATACTTGTAATAAAGTGTTCACACAAAACTAATTATAAATAAGTAAAAAAGTTGACAATTCAGGCCATTACTTATATCATTTACTATGTCGAAACAAATAGAATAATTCATTTACGTTTATAATATAAGGTGAAGTAGTGAAAGTGCTTTCCGCTCAATGTAGTAGTTTATACTAAATTGGAGTGGACCAGGCGCTTTTTTTTGTGAATAAAAATAAATTTATGCATTTTTAGCGGACTTGTTCCGCGTTTCTTGCGAAATAAACAGGAGGAACTATGAATGACTATAGCATTTGATACGATTGCTGCGATTTCTACGCCACCAGGTGAAGGTGGTATTGGGATCGTTCGCATCAGTGGTGATGAAGCGCTGGAAATTGCTGACCGCGTTTATCAGTCAGGTAGGAAACAGTTAAATAATCAGAAAACCCATACAATTCATTATGGTCATATAGTGAATCCTAAAACGGATGAACAGATCGATGAAGTCATGGTGAGCATCATGCGTGCACCCAAAACATATACCAGAGAAGACGTCGTAGAAATCAACACCCATGGCGGGATCGTTTCCGTCAACAAGGTGCTGCAAACAGTCCTGCATAACGGGGCCCGCTTAGCTGAACCCGGTGAATTTACCAAGCGTGCTTTCTTGAATGGACGGATCGATTTATCCCAGGCCGAAGCGGTCATGGATGTCATTCGCGCCAAAACAGATAAAGCGATGCATATGGCAGTGTCACAACTTGATGGAAATTTAAGCCGGTTGATCAGAAACCTGCGTCAAGAAATTTTATTGACGCTGGCTCAAGTAGAAGTCAACATTGATTACCCAGAGTACGATGACGTTGAAGAAGTGACGTCAAGACTCTTGGTTGAAAAAGCCAAAGAAGTCAAAGCTCAAGTGGCCGCCTTGCTTGAAACGGCCGGCCAAGGAAAAATACTTCGTGAAGGGTTAGCTACGGCAATTATTGGTCGCCCGAATGTTGGGAAATCCAGTTTGTTGAATGTCTTACTCAAAGAAGAAAAAGCGATCGTTACTGAAGTGGCCGGGACGACACGAGACACAATTGAAGAGTACGTGAACGTCAAAGGGGTACCGTTGAGACTGGTCGATACAGCCGGGATTCGCGAAACAGAAGACATTGTGGAACGTATCGGTGTGGAACGCAGCCGTAAAGCCTTAACAGATGCCGAGCTGATCCTGCTTGTCTTTGATCAGAGCGAACCACTGACCCAAGAGGATAAGTTGTTATTAGAAGCCACCGAAGAGCATCATCGACTCATCATTTTAAATAAAATGGACTTAGACAATCAGTTGGACTTAGATAAACTCAAAACGTATGTTGATCTAGACAGTATCGTTCAAACGTCCGTTGTTACGCAAGCGGGATTGAACGAGCTGGAAGCGAAAATTGCGGCGCTGTTTTTTGCCGGCAACACAGGTGAAAAAGATGCGACATACGTGTCAAATGTCAGGCACATTGCCTTGCTCAATGAAACCATCGATGCATTTAACGATGTGATCGAAGGTATCGAAATGGGCATGCCGGTCGATTTAGTCCAGATCGATATGACCCGAGCGTGGGAGCTGCTGGGCGAAATCACAGGCGACAGCGTTCAAGATGAACTCATCACCCAACTCTTCAGTCAGTTCTGTCTCGGAAAATAAGCAAAGCGGGCCAAGCCCGATATTAAACTATGAAACTTAAAACGAAACTTAAAAAACGGATTATATTTAGAAAGGAAAGCATCTATGCAAACTTATGAAGCAGGTTATTATGATGTCATCGTTGTCGGAGCAGGTCATGCCGGTTCGGAAGCAGCATTGGCTTCAGCCCGAATGGGTGCCGAAACCTTATTAATGACGATCAACTTAGATATGGTCGCTCATATGCCGTGTAATCCATCACTCGGTGGACCAGCCAAAGGTATCGTGGTCAGAGAAATCGATGCTTTAGGCGGCGAAATGGGTCGAAACATCGATAAAACATATATTCAAATGCGCATGTTAAACACGGCCAAAGGACCTGCTGTACGCGCGTTGCGTGCTCAGGCAGATAAACATATGTACTCGAACGAAATGAAAAAAACAATTGAACGGACGAAACATTTAGACTTGAAACAAGGCATCGTGGATGAACTCATCGTTGAAGACGATCAAATTCAAGGAATAATCACCAATGCGGGAGCTGTTTACAGAGCAAAAGCGGTCATCCTAACTGCCGGAACGTCTTCGCGTGGACAGATCATCATTGGAGAACTGAAGTATTCTTCGGGTCCTAACAACACTCAACCCAGTATCAAACTGTCAGAAAGTTTATTGAAACACGGTTTCGAACTCGACCGCTTCAAAACGGGAACGCCTCCTCGCATACACAAAGAATCGATCGATTACTCTGTGACCGAAGAACAGCCAGGTGATAAAGAGCCGCACCATTTCAGTTTTGAAACGCCGGATGATGATTATATGGATGAACAAATCTCGTGCTGGTTAACCTACACGAGTAATATCTCTCATGAGATCATTCGTGAAAATCTCCACCGGGCCCCAATGTTTACAGGAATCGTTGAAGGAGTCGGCGCTCGCTATTGCCCGTCTATCGAAGACAAAGTCGTTCGCTTCAGTGACAAACCGAGACACCAATTATTCCTGGAACCGGAAGGCGCAGACACCGACGAAATTTATGTGCAGGGGTTGTCGTCATCCTTACCAGAAGACGTGCAATTAAATGTTCTGCGTTCCATCGAAGGCTTGGAAAATGCTCAAATGATGCGAACGGGTTATGCCATCGAATATGATGTGGTCAAACCGTATCAATTACGTCCATCGCTGGAGACCAAGCTCGTCAGTGGTTTGTTCACCGCCGGACAAATGAATGGGACATCCGGTTATGAAGAGGCCGGGGGCCAGGGACTGATCGCCGGAATCAATGCCGCGTGTTTGGTTAAAGGCGAAGAACCTCTTGTCTTGAAACGTAACGAAGCTTACATCGGCGTGATGATCGATGACTTGGTGACGAAAGGAACGAATGAACCGTATCGTTTATTAACATCACGTGCGGAGTACCGTCTGCTTTTACGTCACGATAATGCCGATTTCCGTGTAACAGAAAAAGGATACGATCTTGGATTGATTTCTCAAGAACGGTTTGAACTATTCTTGACCAAGAAAGACCTCATTGAAAAAGAACTGGAACGACTGAAAACGATCCGCTTGAAACCGAGCGATGTCAAAGAATATTTGGATTCAAAAGGTGAGCCGCAACTTAGAGACGGGACCCTTGTATATGATTTCCTGAGACGACCATATGTAAAATATGAAGATATAATTCCTTTTGCACCTTTGGAAACAGAATTACCGAAAGATGTGAAAGAACAGGTAGAAATTCATATTCAATATGAAGGGTATATCGATAAAGCGATCCGAAAAGCTGATAAGATCAAGCGAATGGAAAACAAACGCATTCCTGAGGGTATTGATTATTCTGCGATCAACGGCATTGCGACCGAAGCCAGAGAAAAACTGGCTAAAATTCAACCTGAAACGATTGCTCAGGCAAGTCGTATCAGTGGCGTTAATCCGTCAGATATCTCGATCTTAATGGTTTACGTTGAACAAGGCGATATTCAAAAAGTAAGTAAAACTTAAACATGATTAGGAAAAGGCTGGTTCTCCAGCCTTTTTTTAATGCCATCAAAGTAAAAGCATGAAGAAACTTGAAGATGGTCGAAAGTGAACCAAAAAACAATCAGATCCCTTTTATTTCTTCAGCTATCACCGCTATTTTATGGGATTTCAGACAGGTTCGGTACTTTGGCTTTCGTTTAACTGATCTAACTACCGAATAGCGGTAGGTTCGGTAAGTAGCGAAAGTCTCTTCTCTCCAATGTGTCGAAGTACCGACAGGTTCGGTCATTTGAGAAACTAAAAGACTCCCTAAGTACCGAATGGGGGCGCATTCGGCACTTAGGAGAGTAAGAGTTTTCTCAAAGTGTCGAAGTGTGACCAAGTTCGGTCATTAGCCTATCAAGGGAAGCGGTAACTTACCGAATACCCCCGTATTCGGTAAGTTGGAGCCACGCATAAAAAGCTACTTACCGAACTTGCCCGCAAACCAGGTTTAGAGAGGACCATACTCGGCACAGGGCGAGTGTGGTCCTCTCTAATTTACAATGTTGAAACTGACAGCTGTCAGTTTCATCTTCCAAGTCACGGATGAGTATGGCTGACAGAAAAACGCGGTCAAGCAACACTGAGATGCACTTTATTTCACATTGGCTCGACTCGATTTCAGATGAACTGATTAGACCGGTCGTCAACTCTTGTATATTTTGGTAAACTAGAAACAAATCTATGCTTAGTGAGGAAGATACTATGGAGCAGCTAAATAATTTTTTCGATTTTTTGCAAAACAATGAAATCAGTTTCTGGCTGGGTGGAATCGTTGGTTTCGTTCTTATATTTGTTATTCGTGCCAGCTTGCATTCAGTTCTTAAGAAGGTTATCAATCAAGTAAGAACACGTTTATTTCTTGAGACGATCGTGAACTGGTTTACTTTATTCGTGCTAGTCGTTTATTTCTTAACCTATTTTTCTGAAACATCATTTATTTACCAGACGCTGTTCGTATTTGGGAACACTGAGATCACGATCTTCCTCATTATCGCCGTGCTGTTCGCGATCATATTGGCCGTTAAATTTTCAAAAGCCATTCGGGAATATATACTTCCGACTGTTTATGATAAGTACGGATTGGATAGAGGCTTGCGCGCCTCTATGAACACCTTTTCCCATTATTTGATTATAACAATGGCCGTGCTGATTTCTCTCTCATCTATCGGCTTTAACCTGACCAGTTTAACGGTCTTTGCCAGTGTCCTGGGTGTCGGGATCGGGTTCGGTCTACAAAATGTCATGTCCAATTTCATATCGGGTCTGATTATTTTGTTTGAGCGACCGATCAGAGTGGGCGACCGTGTCATTATCGATGATACGATCGCGGATGTTGAAGAGATAAAAATACGCGCAACAGTGGTACGTACACGCGTGAATGAACGCATGATCATTCCTAATTCCTATTTTTTAGAAGAGAAATTTATTAATCGTTCATATGCCGACACGCGGTTACGCTTACCGGTTGAAGTAGGCGTTTCATATGGAAGCGATGTTGAATTGGTCAAACGCTTATTGCATGAAGCGGTATACGAATTGAGAGAAGAATCGTGGCCCAATATCCTTGCAAGTCCTACACCTCGTGTCTTTTTTGAGGGATTTGGAGAATCTGCTTTAAACTTCACGGTTTGGTTCTGGATCGACTCTCAAAGCGACGAGAGAGAATTTGTCATTCCGAGTGATCTGCGATTCAAATTATTCAAAAAATTTGCTGAGAACAATATCGAGATACCCTTTCCGCAACGTGATGTTCATGTTATTTCAAATGATAAATTAAATAAATGAATAAAAAAGCGTGCCGGTGAGTTGAATTACTCACCGGCACGCTTTTTTATAAAGATATAACCTACTCTGAGAAAAAAATGATTATATTATGTTCAATTAATAGATGTTGTTATCAAGCGTATTATGTGTATTTAATTCAGTGATTTTGCCTGATTCGAGATAAACGATCCATTCACATAAGTTCGTTACGTAATCGCCGATGCGCTCCAGGTTTCCAGCCACTAAAATGTAGTTCGTTGCACCAAGGACTAATTCAGGATCTCGCTTCATCTCGTCTATCGTTCTTTTGTGTAATTCGAAAGCGATCTGATCGATTTCATCATCTTTAAGAGCAATCTGTTTAGCTTCTTCTACATCCATTTCGATGAACGCTTTTAAAGCCCGTTCAACCATTTTTTTGACTTTTTCAGCCATCATAGCTAACTCATTTTCAATGTCCAGACTTCTTTTATTGCCTTTGACTCGAATCGTGGCCTTCGCGATATTAACGGCATGATCTCCCATACGCTCTAAATCGGCACAAGCTTTCATAATAGTAATGATGCGACGCAGGTTGCTTGTTACAGGTTGTTGTAAGGCGATAAGCTCGATCGATTTTGTCTCGATTTTCACTTGTTGTTCATTGATAAGGGGATCACTCTTCACGACATTTTCAGCGATGCCTTTATCGTGGGCTGTAAACCCTTTAACGGATAGATAGATTGATTCAGATACCATTAATCCCATTTGGTAAAATTGTGAATGGAGATTACTTAATTCTTCTTCGAATGCTCTTCTCATTAAATTGGTCACCTCTCAAGTTTGTTTTTTTGTTTGTGAATTTCACTTTATTATAAATGAAACAGATGGTTTATCCAAATTTACCTGAAATGTAATCATCAGTTCGTTTGTCTTTCGGATTGGAATACATTTTTTCTGTTGCATCAAATTCAATGATCTCTCCATTCAAAAAGAAAGCTGTTTTATCTGATATTCGAGCAGCTTGCTGCATATTATGTGTGACGATGATGATACTATAATTCTTCTTGAGCTCATGAATCAAGTCTTCTATTTTAGCAGTGGATAGCGGATCGAGCGCTGAAGTCGGTTCATCCATCAATATGACTTCCGGTTCTACGGCCAAAGCTCTGGCGATGCAGAGGCGTTGCTGCTGACCACCAGATAGACCAAATGCATTTTCGCTTAATCTGTCTTTTACTTCTTCCCATAAAGCGGCGCCTTTTAAGCTTCTTTCGACTACTTCTTCTAAGGTTTTTTTATCTTTGATTCCGTGGATACGGGGTCCGTAAGCGACATTATCATAGATGGATTTAGGGAAGGGATTTGGTTTTTGAAAAACCATACCAACCTCTGTACGTAAAGACTCTACTTTAGTTTCGGAATCGAAAATATCCATATCATTATAGTGAATGGAGCCTTTCATCTTAACTGTAGGAACGAGTTCTACCATGCGATTCAATGTTTTGATAAACGTTGATTTACCACAACCAGAGGGTCCGATTATTGCGACCACTTGTTTTTCAGGTATATCTATTGAGATATCTTTTAAGGCCTGTGTATCCCCGTACCATAAGTTGAAATTTTTAACGGAATAGACAGACTGGACAGTTTCTTCTTTATTCATGATTTTCCTCCTACATTAATAACGTTTCGAGTATTTATTACGAATGACAATAGCCAGTGAATTCATCACGATTAAAATAATGAGTAAGACGATACTTCCGGCTGCGGCTACTGCCTGGAATTCCGCCTGGGGTCTGCTTGCCCAGCTGAAGATTTGAATAGGCAAGACTGTAAAGCCGTCCAATACGGAAGTTGGGGTGTAGGCGATAAATGTCATCGCCCCAATCATCAATAGGGAGGCTGTTTCACCGACACCTCTAGATAATGACAGAATCGCTCCAGTCAGTATTCCGGGTGTGGCTGCTGGAAGGACAACGGTTCGAATGATCTGCCATTTGGTTGCGCCCATAGCATAAGCAGCTTCATACTGTTCTTGCGGAATAGACCGTATAGCTTCTTTTGAAGCGACCACGATGACGGGTAAAATAAGCAGCGACATGGTCAAGCCACCGGCTAAAATACTTCTACCCATTTCGAGCAAGCGAACAAATACTGTCAGACCGAGTAAACCAAACACAACGGAAGGAACACCAGCTAAGTTGGCTATATTCAGTTCGATAAAACGGGTAAATTTATTTTTGGGTGCATATTCTTCTAGATAGATGGATGTTCCTACACCTAATGTGAGTGAAACTGGAATCGTTATGGACATGACCCAGATAGTTCCAAGTATTGCCGCTTTAATTCCCGCATCTTCAGGTCTTCTCGATGCATAATTAGTCAAGAAATCAATATTCAAGTACCCGATCCCTTGTGTGACGACTCTGATGATCAAAGTAGCAAGTACAATCATTCCAAACAGAGTGGCCATCAAGAAGATCCCTTTAGCCAGTTTGTTTCTTGTAATTCTTTTCGATATTTGCTTTTTATCAGGGACAACAACTTTATTTTTCATTAATAGACCTCCCTGTATTTTTGGGAAATATGATTGGCAAATAAATTCATGGCTAACGTAAAGAGGAATAGGGTCATCCCTACTGCATATATACTATAATAAATGGTCGATCCATATGTGGCATCTCCCATGCTAACTTGAACGATATAAGACGTCATCGTCTGAATCGATTCGGTGGGAGTAAAACCTAAATTTGGTGTGGATCCGGCAGCAGTAGCTACGATCATTGTTTCACCGATGGCACGCGATAGGCCTAATACAAGTGAAGAGATGATCCCGCTAAGTGAACCGGGAATGACTATTTTCAAAGCAACCTCTAGACGCGTAGCACCTAATGCCAGGGCGCCGTCTCGCATGGACTGGGGGACAGCATTCATTGCTTCTTGGGACAAGGAAGCGATTTGAGGAATAATCATGATTCCTACAACTATTCCAGGACTCAAGGCATTAAATATAGGTAAATCTGTAACGAATGTTTGTAGCAAAGGTGTCACGAACGTTAAAGCAAACAAACCATAAACGACCGTCGGGACACCGGCTAATACCTCTAAAATAGGTTTCAATACTTTTCGGTTTTGATCACTGGCGTACTCACTCAAATAAATGGCGGCGGCCAGTCCGATAGGGATAGAAACTAGCATTGCGATCGCAGCAATTGTAAATGTGCCGGAAAGCAGTGGCCAAATACCAAAACTGGGATTATTCCCGAAAAAAGGATACCATTCCGTACCTGTTATGAAATCAATAAAAGAAACCTCGGAAAAAAACAAGAGGGTTTCACTGAACAGAGTGAAAACGATCCCGACTGTGACAAGAATGGAAATAGAAGCCATGAGTAAAAATAACATGGGCATGATCGTTTCGATTTTATTTTGAGAGGATTTTTTAGATTTATTCTGTTGAATCCTTTCACGTATCGTTGAGTTCATGATTTAACACTCCTTAAATACAGGCAAAATGTCCAGCGTGATATTCACGATGGACATCTTCCTATATGATCTTTGATGTAAATGCTTTTTTTACACTGTTAAAATCAAATCGTTAATGTTTTATGCATTGACCTTTAACGATTATCTTAAACCTTCAAGTGTTTCTAAACTTTCTTCGTAAACGGCATCCTCTACAGGCACATACCCAACTTCGGTTGCCATGTCTGCAGCCATTTCCAGTGTGTATTTAGCGAACTCATAAGCCGTTTCGTTTTCTTTTATAGATTCGTGCTTAACATAGACGAACAAAGGTCTTGATAGAGGTTCATATGTTCCATCTTGGACTGTTTCGCTGCTTGGCGTTACAACTTCGCCTTCACTATTTTCGATGGGAACGATTTTAACAGTATCCTGGTTTTCTATATAGTATGCATAACCAAAGTAAGCCAAACCATTTGGTGAACCCTGAACCCCTTGAACCAGTACGTTGTCGTCTTCAGATAGAGAAGCATCTCTTTCGATTTGATCTCCGTCTAAAATAACTTCATCGAAATAATCGTAAGTACCGGAGTCAGTTCCTGGACTGAATAATCGGATTTCTTCATCAGGCCAGCCGTCTCGTACATCTGCCCATGTATCCGCGTCGCCTTCTTCTGCCCAAATAGAATATAATTCATCCAGAGTGAGATAATCTACCCAATCGTTATCGGGATGTACAACGACTGATAGGCCGTCAAGAGCAATTTTAAATTCTGTGTATTCGATGCCTGCTTCTTCAAGCATTTCGGCTTCTTCTTCTTTCATTGGTCGGGAAGCATTCGTAAGGTCTGTTTCTCCAGCGATGAATTTTTCCATTCCGCCACCGGTTCCTGATACGCCGATGGTTGCTCGAGCTTCAGGATTTGCAATTGAAAATTCTTCGGCTACGCCTTCCATGATTGGAAATACCGTTGATGATCCGTCAACCTGAACGGAACCGGCAATACCTTCAGAAGTTTCTCCATCAGAAGTGTCACCATTTGTTTCAGCGCCGTTATCATCAGTCGATTCATTTCCGCACGCTGCCAATAGTAGTGCGACACTTAGTGATGTACCTATTTTAGCTAGTCTATTCATTTTCATATTTAATCCCTCATTTTCTTTAATAGTTGAACATCTCCTGTCCATACTTATATAATAAACGACCAACGTTGATTTAATGAAAATACAATGTAAAGATTATGTAAATGTTTTTTCGGCATTTTTTAATACCACGCTGTCCTTAATGGGAATAGCTCTGTGAATCCGTTATACTGGTTGAATCCGGGAGCTATTTAGCTTATTATTGCTTTAAATAAGAAATAAGGATTTAACTCGATATATAATGCAAAAGATAATACTTACTTAAATATGATACAAACTAATGGAGGATACGTATGAAAAAAGTGTTGATAGTAGAAGATGAGTTATCGATAGTCAAATTACTCCAATATAATTTAGAAAAAGAGAACTATAGTGTCGAAGTGGCGATGGACGGGGAAGAAGGGTTGAAACTAGCTCTGGAGAATGAGTATGCCATAATATTGCTTGATCTGATGCTGCCTTCTAAGGATGGTATGGAGATATGCAAGGAGTTAAGAGGAGAAAAGATCGATACGCCCATCATCATGTTGACAGCGAAAGACTCTGAAATCGACAAGATCGTTGGATTGGAAATAGGAGCGGACGATTATATTACGAAACCGTTCAGTCCTCGAGAAGTGATTGCGAGAATCAAAGCTATCATACGCAGAGTCGAGAAAAACAGCAAACCTGAAGAATTATCCGAAACAACTGAAAAGATCATCAAATTCGATGATATCGTCATCTATCCTGAAAAATTCGAAGTATATGTGAAAGAGAAAAAAGT
>NZ_JAWOBT010000115.1:0-3407 GCF_046484155.1 Alkalibacterium sp. | reverse complement strand
TTTTTCTACTTTAGGAATATGCGTATGTCCGTAAAAGACGACTTTGACGTCATGCGATTTTGCTAACTCTGCTAGCTGATCATAGTTTCGTTTGACTTCATGTTTATGACCATGCACAAGAAGATAACGAAACTCTCCAAACCGTTCAATACGACTCACTTTATATTTGTCCGTGATGTCCATGTTTCCGAGCACTGTCTTATAATGGTGCCATAAGGGGTGATCCTCCATCAACTCCGAGTCCCCACAGTGAATCCACTCATCAGTGTCTGCTTGATGGATAGAATAAATTTCTTCCATATAATACGTATTTCCATGATTGTCACTAACCACTACTAATTTCATAGTCTTTCTTCCTTTCTATTGATTGGTTAACCAATCATCCAAATGATGCTCTAATTTTTTCAAAGCATCCGCTCGGTGACTGATTTCATTTTTTTCGCTTTGGCTGCATTCCGCTAATGTCTTTCCTTTACTGGGCAAATAAAATAATGGATCATACCCAAAACCGTGATCTCCACGAGGTATTTCTGCTATTTCTCCATCCAATCTGCCATCGATCACTAATGATTTTTTATCAGGGTGTGCAAGTGCAAGTGAACAATGAAAATGTGCTTGTCTCTCATCATCCTTGTAGTCAGCTAATTCATTCAACAGTTTAGCATTGTTTTTTGCGTCATTTTTTTCTTCTCCAGCGTATCTTGCTGAATAGACCCCTGGTTGGCCATGTAGGGCATCCACAACTAAGCCTGAGTCGTCAGCAAGTACTAGCGTATTCAGCTCTTTAGCAATCGTTTCTGCCTTCAGCAGGGCGTTATCTTGGAAGGTCCTGCCTGTCTCTTCAACATCTTCGATATCTGGGTAATCAAGGAGTGTTGTAATGGCGTAGCCCTTGTTATTAAATAGCGCTTCAAACTCTTTTGCTTTACCTTTGTTTCTGGTCGCAATAAGAATGGTTTTATTTTCAGTCATTGGTTGATTCCAACCTTTCTAGTGAAACAGTCTGTATATTCAATTGGTCCGTCTGCAACCAGTCTTGCGCAACCGTGCGAAATGTTTTCTCCGGTCCGGTCGTAAAGATATCAATCGTTTTCGTGTTATATGCTTCAGCTTCAAGTTTGAATTCTTTCAGGACCTTCTCTACTTCATAAGACGTCAATGAACCTGAATCGATCAATGCAACCTCTTTACCCAGTTTTTCTTGTATGAAAGGCATGAGTAATGGAAAATGGGTGCATCCCAGGATCACAGTATCCATGTTTTCAGTTTTAAAAGACTCTAAACTTTTGTCTACTATCTTTTTAGCTTCTACCGATTCATAAGCATTCTTTTCAACAATATCCACAAATTCCGGACATGCTATACTCTTTACATGGATCGATCCATCTTGAGCCAAAATTGATTTCTCATAAAACCCAGAGTCAACTGTGCTCACAGTAGCTAAAACGCCCACTTCTTTTGAATTCGTGAGACGTATAGCTGCCTCGCTCCCCGGTTCGACAACACCTATGACGGGGATATCAACTTTATTTCTCACTATTTCTAACGTGTGGGCGGTAGCCGTATTACAGGCGATAACTATCATCTTTACGTGCTGATCCAGCAAAAACTGAACCAATTCAAGCGTATAGTTTATAATTTCTTCTTTTGAACGATCCCCGTATGGGCAGCGTTCTGAATCTCCTATATATATAATCGACTCGTTTGGCAGACGGTCTGTCACTGCTTTTACTACCGTTAATCCGCCAACGCCAGAGTCCAGTAATCCAATCGGACTATTCGTCATATCAAAACAACCTTTTCTAAGTCACTTACGTGTATTTGTAATTTAAACAGCATAACTCAAGCGCAAATCGACATGTTACTATAGAAACCTTATGAAAAAAAAGGTAAAATGAGTAAGTATGACTTTTGTCTCCTCTTCTATTATAAAGAAAGTTCAGTAAAAGTGAAAGGTGAAATGAATTTACATCAGAGACGAAAAAGTGAGAGGTGAAACAATGCATTCCAATAATCAGGCCCCTGACCCGTTAAAGAGTATCAGTTTCTTAAGAGATCACTTGCTTCCTAACCTACTTAAGGATGATGAAAAAGATATCTTATATTGGGCAGGCAAAGAACTCGCCCGGTCCAGCACCTTTGATTCTTTCGAAGAACTTACCGAACAAATGACTACGATTTTTCTAGGTGCTCTTGAACAAACGAAGTCAACGAAACACACATTTCTTTATGATTGGACCGGCCCGTTAGTTAGTCACCGTCTAACAACTCAAGCGGCTCCTTCTTTTTCGCTGGAAGCCGGTTTTTTAGCTGAAGGATATCAGCAAGTAACTGGGATTTATACTGAAGCAACCTATGAAATTGATTTTAAACAGTCCCGTGTCACTATTTTATTACAATCCGATCATCACGTTTCGTTAAATGAAAACTAATACAAACCCATGATAACGCCTGACCTTTAGCGGTTTCGGCAGCTTATCATGGGTTTTGTGTTATCCTTCATGGTTTTTCAGCATATCTTGAACGCTGTGTTGCGCACTTTTGGAAATCAATTCCACATTATTATTGCTATACTGTATGCCCGACGCGAGCTGTCCATATACATATAATCCATCGACCCTCTCACCCTTTTGACTGATGGCAGTCATAGAAGGAAAGTCGATCAGGACACCTCCATATCGATAAGGAGTCAATACACCTGATTTTATCAAGTCTATTATCAAAGGTTGCTGCAAATAAAGATGTTTAGTTAAATCCATCTCTTGCCCTGTCGCATTGATAATAACTTCGTAATATCTAGTTTTTTGCCCGTTGATTTGAACCTCAAACCCCTCTTTTTCCTTCTTAATAGATTTTATCCCACTGAGCAGTTCCACATCGCCTTCAGAAATAGATTTTAATAACAAATAAGCTGTTCGTTGTGGTATGGGAGCTTTGAAATTTGACCATTTCAATCCAAATTCATTTAAAAACCGGCCTTTTTCACTATCCGCCAAGGCATTCCACAATAGCGAATAACAGTCTCTCATCTGATAAATAAGCACCTGAAACTTACCTAATTCTTCTAAATGATTCAGGTCTTGCTGCAAACCTGCAAGTGTTCCCTCGCCCAATGTATTCCAGATCCAAGTCAGATCAATGTCGCGATCTATTGTCTCTTTTTCAAACCATTCCTTTATTTGATCGAGTGTCAGCTGCCGATTTTCTTCTACCAGCTGACGAACACGTTCTTGACAGACATAATCCATTTCGATTTGTGGCCCATTTCCCCTCACAGATGAGAAGCGTCCGTCTAATGATAAAAAAGATAATTCGGCTTCCGGGTAGTACTTTCTGATATGTGAACTACATCGGTACTGAAGTACCGAGCTTCTGGGAACGCCCTTAACTTACCTGTTTTGCACGAA
>NZ_JAWOBT010000116.1:0-5546 GCF_046484155.1 Alkalibacterium sp. | reverse complement strand
GGAAAATAGAATTCCAACCGATACTTAGCATGATGTAAATCAGGGAGATTTTTAGAATTTGATCGTTCAAATTCTTGTGATAGTTCGTAATTAATTTTTGTAATAATTGTTCCTTTTCAGTTGCGATTTTATGCATGCTGTTTATCATCCTATATTTTTGTATTTTTAAAATAACTAGCCTATAAAAGTTTAACATTTTTTCGGCTAAATAACTATAAATCAAGAAAAAAAAAGTTAGGAAATGCTTTCAATTCATCGGTAATTCACGTTTAATAGAAGAGTGATAAAAACGTTTTAAGGGAGTGTGTTAAAATGGATGTCAAAGAAGAATACTTTTTTGGAAAAGCAGAGGGAGCTCTAAGTAAAGAAGCAATTGAATTGCATCATCAGCGTTATAAAGAAGTTGGTTTTTTTAAACAAAATGAGAATGATCTTTACAAAGATTATTCAACTTATTTTGTTGTTCAGAATGCTAATTTAAAAGAAGTTGTTGGAGTCACTAGGCTCATTTTTATGTCATTGGATGATCTTCCAACTATGAAACATTTCAATATTTTTGATATTGAAAAAATGAAATTGGCAGGACTTGAAAACAATAAATATGCAGAAATCAGCGCATTTACCAAGATGCCGAAACATGATGTGGGATTAGGCCTAATGAGAACAGTTTTAAGTTATTCATTAAATAATGGTCTTACACATTGGGTTTGTTGTATCGATGAAAGAGTATATAGATATATGCAACGAATATTTAAATTTCCATTTGAGGTAATAGGTGAACCAAATGTTTATCTTGGATCGAAAACGATTCCATGTGTGATGAATCTATCAGAATGTCTTATAACGTTAAAGGAAAAACGTCCCACATTATATGACTATTTTGTGGAAGATGAAGAAAAGTTACTGGAGGGAATAAAATAATGATTAAGGATCAATTTATTCGAAATTTAGGAATCATGACAGAGGAAGAAGTTCAAAAACTTCATGAGACAACAATTGCTATAGCGGGCTGCGGTTGTATTGGTGGCTTTTCTGCTGAATTACTTGCTCGTATGGGAATTGGTAAATTAATCTTGGCAGATCCGGATGTTTTTGATGTTTCTAATATTAATCGACAATGTGCATCAACACATCTTACGGTTGGACAGAGAAAAGCGGAAGCATTAAGAGATCATTTACTTACTATAAATCCCGACATCGAGATCGAATGTTATCTTGAAGGGGTCAATGAAAAGAATGCACCATCGTTTGTCGATGGAGCAGATTATGTAATTGATGCTATCGATTATTTTGCATTTCCTGAATCTGTCGCCCTCCATCGCGCGGCTCGTCAGAAAAGTTTGTTTGTGACGACTGCAGTAGCGCTTGGTTTCGGCACTTCTGTGATGACCTTTTCCCCAGTGGGATTAAAGCTTGAAGAATATGTTGGTATACCGGAAAATAAAACAATCGATGAATTACAAGGTCAAGCATTTCCACCTTCGAAATATACTCAAAAACTTCCTGAATACGCAACAGAAGAAAAAATAGCATCATGGGTTGAAGACCGTGCTATACCAACGATCAGCGTAGGGCAGGCAATAGGGCCGGGTGTACTTGTTTCCAAACTTGTTTTACATATACTAGACCGAAAAGTACCCCAGATCGTTCCAGAATATTTTCAATTACAATTTGAGTAAAGATAATTTAATTAACCCGTTCAATAAATAAAGATACTTCTGAAGAAGGAAGTTAGTTTCGCTATGGGTAATTACTTCTATTTTTAAAATTATACACACCATCATCTCTACTCCTGTGAAGACAGTCGTACTGTTTAACTAGTTAATAATATAGAAATCTCTGGAAATGACGTATTTACGTTGTTTTCAGGTTTTTTTATTTTGTGGAAGCATGGTGATTGATGGGTTTTTGGATGAGCTCCCAGGGGTTAATAAAAGGAAATTCTATTGACAGTTATATTCTTAGTTTTTTGATTCAAGCTTTTACTAAAAGAGATGACAGCTAAGAAAATAGAAAGGGGAAAACTCACCGAGTTGAATAGGTGCATTTCGTTTTGATACGTCGGCCATTTTGGTGTGCTTAAAACAAAGTAGGTGCTATAATATAATCAATAAATAGATGGAATTAATCAAAGGCAGACTTATGGCAGGTAACTAGAATTTCCCCCACTATCTTTTCAAATATGTCTAGTAACAATATTATCAATGGCTCTTATAGGGCGTATATCTAAGTCCATACATACTGAAACATAGACATAAGCTACAAGGATGAAAATAGGACATGGATCGATTAAGGCTATATGCAGGAATTATTCTTTGAAAGCCATAACCATATGAGATTTGTATTAACGGTTTAGATAATTACGTAAATCAGTCGAAATGCTTGAATAGAGAGGTGACTTATGTACTACAAGTTGATCAAAAATGACTTCCAAAAAAGTAAAGCAGTGACTTTGACCACTGTGTTTTTTGTTGCTGCCGCTGCTATGCTGGTATCGCTGGCCATGATCCTGGTCATCAATCTGACAGGCGCGATTGACTCCATGATGACCAAGGCTGAAACGCCACACTTTATGCAGATGCATGCTGGGGAACTGGATATGGAGCGCCTGAATGTCTTTGCCGAGGAAAGCGAATTTGTTGAAGAATTTCAGGTGCTGGAATTCCTTAATCTTGAAGGAGCTCGAATCGTTTTAGCTGATAGCTCGCTTGCCCAAAGCCTCCAGGATAACGGTGTCTCCAGTCAGAGTGAAAAATTTGATTATCTTTTGGACCTTGACGACGAGATTATAACTGCTGAAGATGGAGAGCTCTATGTTCCGATCAACTACATGAGAGAGGGTTTGGCTGTGGTTGGGGATAGGGCTTTGATTAGCGGCAAAGAGTTCACTGTATCAGGTTTTCTCCGGGATTCGCAAATGAATTCTACGCTCTCTTCATCAAAGCGATTCCTGGTTAGTGACAATGATTTCGAGGAGCTAAGGAGCTCGGGCAGCATCGAATACCTGATTGAATTCAGGCTCGACGATTTATCAGCCCTCGGAGCGTTTGAATCTGAATATAACGCCGCAGGACTCGAAGCCAACGGGCCGACAATAACCTACCCTCTTTTTAGATTGATCAATTCAATTTCTGATGGAATGATGATTGCGGTCATCCTGCTGGTCAGTATTATGGTTGTATTGATTGCTTTTGTATCCATCAGGTTTACCCTGCTGGCAAAGATCGAAGAAGATTACCGCGAGATTGGCGTGATGAAGGCTATCGGTTTGCGCTTATCTGATATCAAAAGGATTTATCTGGCGAAATATGCGGCTATTGCCTTGGTCGGTTCTGCAATCGGCTACGCGCTTTCTTTCTTGTTTAAAGATCTGCTTTTGGTCAACATCAGGCTTTTCATGGGTGAAAGCGACAGTGCTTCGCTTGCCCCTCTCTTCGGAGCGTTAGGCGTATTTATTATAGCTTTGACGATCATGATCTACGTTAACAGAGTACTGAAGCGGTTCAAGAAAATATCTGCTGCAGAAGCGATCCGTTTCGGTACGGCTCGGGGGAAAAGCCATACCTCGAAGCGGTTGCTGCTCAGCGAGAACAAGCTCTTTAATCCTAATATATTTCTCGGGGTCAAGGATGTCCTCGCCAGGAAAGGTCTCTATGCCACCATGCTCGCAGTGCTAGTCATTTCAGCCTTTATCATGATTGTTCCGCAAAACCTCTACAACACCATTTCTTCAAAGGATTTTATTACCTACATGGGCATCGGCAGGAGCGATATGCGTATCGATATCCAGCAGACTGATAATATCGCTGAAAAGACTGCTCAAGTAGCAGACCGGATAGGGAAAGATACTGACGTAGACAGTTATGCTCTGCTGACCACCAAAACATATGATGTGATCATGGAAGACGGTTCGACGGAAAGGCTCATAATAGAACTTGGCGACCACCTGCAGTTTCCCCTGGAATATGCTGAAGGTAGTGCACCTGTTGCCGAAGACGAGGTTTCCCTGTCGGAGATCAATGCAAGGGAGTTGGAAAAGGTTGCAGGTGATTCCATTACTTTACTTATAAACGGCGCAGAAAAAGACTTCACAATCAGCGGCGTTTATTCCGATGTAACAAACGGTGGGAAAACGGCTAAAGCTGCTTTTGACGACGATACAGCGGAAACGATGTGGAGCATCGTCAATATAGAACTGGCAGATGCTTCCACTGTCGAAAGCAAGGCGCAAGAATATCAAGACAGCTTTGGTTTTGCCAAGGTTTCAGCCATTGATGAATATGTTCTACAGACTTATGGCTCTACCATAAATTCTGTTGGTACAGCTGCTTATGCCGCTGCGGCCATTGCCTTATCCATAAGTGTGCTGGTAACCCTACTGTTCATGAAAATGTTGGTCGCCAAAGAGCGCTATGCTATTGCAGTAATGAAGGCTTTTGGATATACAAGCCGCGATATCAGGATGCAGTTTGCGTCACGCGCAGTATTTGTCCTGCTCGTGGGAGCGGTCACTGGCACTCTGCTGGCAAATACCTTGGGGCAATTACTGGCCGGACAGGCGATTGCTTATGTTGGAGCTTCCTCTTTTTCTTTTACAGTCAATCCAGTTTTATCTTACCTGCTTAGCCCAATGCTGATGTTAAGTTTTGTAATGATTGCCACAGTTGCCGGAACAGCAGACATAGGGCAAATCAAAATCTCAGAAAACATTAAGGAGTAGTCTGATGAAAAAAATTATAATGGCTGAAAATCTAGTCAAATCCTTCGGTGTGGGCAGTGAGAAAACGACTGTTCTTGACGAAGTCTCGGTAGAAATCAATGAGGGAGAGTTCGTCGCGGTCATGGGCCCTTCAGGATCTGGGAAAACCACTCTGATTTTTGCGCTCAGTGGTATGGACAATTTTGAATCCGGAAAAGTTACATTTGAAGATCAGAATATTTCGACCTTAAGCGAAAAAGAGATGGCCGATCTCAGGAGAAACAGGATGGGGTTTGTTTTTCAGCAGCCGACCATGTTAAAGAACCTGAATATCTTAGATAATATTGTCCTACCTTCAATGCGTGATAATAGAAAGAAAGCATCAAAAGTATCAGATAAAGCCAAAACGCTGATGGAAAAAGTGGGTATTGGCGAATTGGATAAACGCGACATCACTCAGGTTTCCGGGGGACAACTTCAACGAGCAGGAATCTGCCGCGCATTGATTAACAGCCCTAGCATCGTTTTTGGGGATGAACCGACCGGGGCGCTTAACTCAAAAACGTCGCAGGAAATAATGGAGATCTTTTCGGAGCTTAATCGGGAAGGTATCACCATAATGTTTGTTACTCATGATGCTATGGTGGCGGCACAAAGCGAGCGTGTCCTGTTCATGATCGATGGTAAGCTTGTCAGTGAAGTGCATCTTCCCAAGTTTGATGGTTCAGAGTTGGAAGTGAGAATTGAAAAAATCAGGGCGGAAATGCTGAAAGCAGGAATTTGATAACTCTGTGGATCAGGATGTGGCTTTTTAGAAGATTAAGGTTAAGCAATGGCAATATCCAAA
>NZ_JAWOBT010000124.1:0-7402 GCF_046484155.1 Alkalibacterium sp. | reverse complement strand
CAGGAGCTTGGCATGACCAACATAGAGATGGAGTCTATGGAAGAGTATGAAGACATAGCGACGCATGATCAGTACAAAAGAGCTCTACTTACAGGACTTCCAGAAGAAGAGGCCTTCGACTTGATCAGTCAGCGGAGCCGTGACAATTCCCGGACGCCGATGCAGTGGGACGATTCAGAGCAGGCGGGATTTTCAGCGGGAGAGACCACGTGGCTAAAAGTTAACCCCAATTACACTGAGATAAATGCTGAAAAGGAAAGTCAGGACGATGGATCTGTTTTGAACTATTATAAAAAACTGATCCAACTCAGAACGAATAGCGACTACAGGGACGTGATCGTTTATGGGAAATTCGTGCCAGATAGAACGGCAAACGATCAGACCATTGTGTATGAAAGAGTATGGCAGGACACCAAACTACTGATAGCGATCAATTTCACCAACGAAGAGCAGTCGATCACCATTGATAAAAACTATTCGCAGGTTGTATTGAGTAATTATGAGAAGGTCATGATCAACGAGAAACTATGTCTTCGCCCATATGAGAGCATGGTTTTAGCGAATGGTTGAAAACAACGGAGCAGAACATACTCCCTTTTTGCTTTGAATACTGAAAATCTTATGTTACAAAAATTACAGAAAAAAGCAAATATTAGCCACTGATTTCCAAATAATGATACCGGTATCATTATTAATGGATTCTATTGAGTAATAGGTCAATTTGTTATATATTTATAATTGTAAACACTTACATAAGTATATGTAAGTAAAAAGAAAAAAGGGAGGAAATACAATGTTCAAAGGTAATTATTTATATAAAGGATTAGTCTTGCTTTCAGCTGCCGGTATCCTGGCTGCATGTGGCGATGATGCAGACGCCCCGGGAACAGACGGTGCAGATGATAACGGGAATGGTGGGTCTGAAGAAGAAATCAGCTTAGCCATTATGCAGGGTAAAGTCGAGTTCAACAACCAATTCAATGAACTTGCTGAAATGTATATGGATGAAAATCCAAATGTTTCGATCGAAATCACTTCGGTTGGCGGCGGGACAGACTACTTTACACAATTGACGACTCGTTTTTCTGCTGGTGATGAACCGGATATTTTCAGTGTAGCGGGCCCTAATGAATTTGAACAGATGGCTGAGTATTTAGCTGACTTATCCGATACCGATGCCGCCAATGCTGCTTTGCCAGGCACTCTGACCGACGTGACCGGTGAAGATGGCGTCGTTACGGCCCTTCCTTACAACTTAGAAGGTTATGGTTTTATTTACAATAAAAATGTCTTTGAAGCCGCAGGGATCGATGCTGAAGCCATCAGTACCTATGAAGATTTGGAAGAGGCTGTTCAGACCATAGACAGTCAAAAAGATGAGTTGGATATCGAGGCCGTTTTTGCTTTCCCTGGAGCCGAAGCATGGGTACCAGGAAACCATTTATCAAATGTCTACTTGACACATGAATTTGATGAAAACGTAAATGAAGCCTATAATGCTGAAACCGTTGAATTTGAAAAAGGTGATGAATTCCAGCGTATGCTTGACTTACAAGTGGATTATTCGGTCGGACCTGTGTTGAGTTTAGACTATTCTCAACAAGTGGAAGAGTACTTCTCATTAGGACAGGTCGCTATGATTCAGCAAGGGAACTGGGTATATCCTACGCTTGAACAAATGGATCCTGATTTCGCTGAAAATGGTGTCGGAATGATTCCAATTCCGCTGGAAGGTTATGAAAACCAATTACCCGTTGGTGTACCCAACTATTGGGCAGTCAACAGCAACAAAGACGATGCAACTGTGCAGGAAGCTAAAGATTTCTTAGACTGGATGTACCTTTCTGATGAAGGAAAAGATTTTGTTATCAACGAGTTCAACTTCATCCCAGCCTATGAAGGTTATGATGAAATGGAAATTAGCGATCCTTTATCACAAATCGTTTACGACTATTCTGAAAGTGGCGACACGATCGGATGGGTATTTAACGGCTATCCAACAGGATGGACAAACAATGAGTTTGGACCTAATATTCAGGCATATATTGCTGGCGAAATGACTTGGGACGAAATGGTTGAAAATTCGATTTCTGCCTGGGAATCTCTTAAATAAAAATTTTAAAGGGGCCATATTCTATTTCTATATATGGCCCCTTTTTTCTTTAAAATATGAGTAGTCAATGAATAGTTAAGAAAGGAAATGAGCTATGAAAAATAAAGAACTGACTTTCTGGTTGTTTATTACACCAGTTTTACTGAGCTTGTCTTTGGTTGTTATCGTACCTGTTTTCATGGGTCTATTCTATTCATTCACTGATTGGAATGGACTGAACTTCAATAATATTATCGGGTTTGCACATTACAGGCGTTTATTAGAAGATGAACAGTTTAGAAATTCGTTACGGTTCACTTTCATATTCACTTTTGTCAGTGTCATCATCCTGAATTTTGTTGGTCTTGGTTTAGCCGTACTTGTAACCAGCAAACTGAGATCACGAAATATTCTCAGGACCGTATTTTTCATGCCTAATCTAATCGGAGGCTTGATATTAGGCTTTATCTGGCAGTTTATTTTCATTAGAGTTTTTTCTGCAGTAGGCGATTTTACCGGTATCCAGGGATTATTGGGCTGGCTTTCAACACCCGAAACTGGGTTTTGGGGACTTATCATTTTAACCGTATGGCAACAAGCCGGCTATATCATGATCATCTATATTGCCTACCTGCAAGGTATCCCAAAAGAACTGATTGAATCGGCAAACATAGACGGTGCGACCTCTTTTCAAAAATTCAGACACGTTATCTTTCCGTTGATTGCACCTGGATTTACGGTTTCAATGTTTTTAACGTTATCCAGTTCGTTTAAAATTTATGATCAAAACTTATCCTTAACAGGTGGGGGACCATATAATTCAACACAAATGGTCGCCATGAACATAGTGGACACTGCATTCTCCAGTAACCAGATGGCGTATGGTCAATCTAAAGCAGTTATATTCTTTATTATTGTAGCGATCTTTTCGCTGTCACAAGTCTACTACAGTAAGAAAAGAGAGGTTGATTTATAATGGAAAAAAATGTGTATGAAAAGAGAAAAAGAAAATACTTAATTATTGAAGTCATAGGTTTACTGATGGGTTTAGTCTGGGTTTCGCCATTCTATCTTATGTTAGTTAACAGTTTCAAAACACCTAGAGAAATCTTTTCTAACGTGTTGAATTTTCCAGATCAGTTTAATTTTGACAATTACGTTGTCGCGTTCGATGATTTGAACTTCATTCGCTCATTTTTCAACTCGCTATTGATCACCCTGGTGAGCGTGTCCGTCATTGTGCTGTTTTCTTCAATGGCAGGTTATGCACTGGCCCGGAACAAGAGTCGACTAAGTGGCATCATTCTGCTAGTATTTGTCGGCGCGATGCTTATTCCTTTTCAGTCGGTCATGATCCCTTTGACAGCCAATTTCGGAAGAGTTGGGATGTTGAACAGGTACGGATTGATCTTTATGTACTTAGGATTTGGTGGGAGTTTGGCCTTATTCCTTTATCACGGTGCAATGACCACCGTATCCATATCGATGGATGAAGCAGCCATTATCGATGGAGCCAATAAATTTCAGATATTCTTTAAAATCATCTTTCCGTTATTAAGCCCCATTTCCGTTACGGTCGCTATATTAAACGTCATTTGGATCTGGAACGATTACCTCCTGCCTTCGCTTGTTTTAAGTCGTGAGAACGAGACCATTCCCATTAGAATGTTTTATTTCTTTGGACAATACACGAGACAATGGCACTTGGCTTTGGCGGGATTAACGATTGCGATTATCCCGGTCATCATCTTTTACTTCAGTGCTCAAAAGATAATAGTGGAAGGCGTATCTGAAGGCGCCATCAAGTAGAAGTTGGCAACGAATACTAAGAGCTGCTCACTTGTTATTTTAAATAGCAACTAGCGGCTCTTTCTATTTAAAAAAAATTCCATATGTTAATATAAAAATAGAACATAAGGAGGGATAATAGCGTTGAGCGAAAAAATCTATCTCGTGTTATATGAATTATCTATGTTGATAGCAAGGTTTACCATGATTAATGTCCTATGGATCATCGTTGATTTCCCGGTTTTTATCATCCTTATTCAAATAGCTTTAACTACTGAAGCGAGCAACTTGCTAGTCTTGCTGCCGCTCTTGTCACTGTCCCTGCCTGTTTTGTTTTTCCCGGGGACACATGCTTTAATCGGCTCAGCCAGAGAATTGATTCTGGAAGATGCATCGTTTAATCCGGGCACCTTTTTCAAGCATTATAAAAAAGGGTTTAAAAAGAGCTTCTTGATCGGAATGGTTTATACGAGCCTATTGACCGTGGGAGGCTATGTGTTTTTTATTACCTACCAAAGCAATCTCATATTTTCTATTATCCTGGTGGTACTTTTTTTCTACCTAAGTATTGTTGCCTTTTATCTGCTTTATTTAGATGCCCACTACGATATGTCAATGGATTGGAAAATAAAGCAGACGACCGTTTTCATTCTTAGACATCCCTTATTTGCATCAGGCAACTTTATTCTTTTTATAGCTTTGCATTACATTTTGTACTCAGTGAATTTCATACTATTTGTTTTATTGGGTACCACATTGACGGTATATGCAACCTATTACTTGTTTATCAGAAAACTCAGTAAAATCAATGCGAACGTATCATAATTTGAATGGGAGTGTACATATGTCAAAACAGGAAAAGAAATCTAAAAATGTTATTGAAGGCAACACCTACCGATTTACTGTCCTCACAAATAAATTGCTGCGCATGGAATATTCAGCAGAAGGCCTGTTTGAAGATCGTGCCACACAAATCGTAACCAATCGGGATCTGGGAGACGTGGATTTCGAACTCAAAGAAACCCATAAAATGCTTGAAATCATAACCGATTCATTTCACCTGCGTTATGTGAAGGAAAAAGAGTTTTCTCCAAAGAATTTATCGGTCGATGTAAGATACAACTATACAAATTACACGAACAGATGGTATTACGGTCAAACCATTCCAACGTTAAAGGGTGCTTTAAGAACCGTCGACCGCGTGGATGGCGAAGCCGAATTGGAAGAAAGCATTATTTCAAAATACGGTTATGCGACACTCGACGATTCCAAATCATTCGTCTTTGACGAGAACAACGATATAAAAGTTAAAAATCACGAGCAGACGGATGTTTATTTCTTTGCCTACGGGAGAGAGTACTTAAAAGCCGTTCAGGATTTTTACCGACTGTCAGGTCATCCACCGCTGCTGCCGCGGTATGCATTAGGCAACTGGTGGAGCAGGTACTGGAAGTATTCAGAAGAGACCTATCTAGAATTGATCAATAAGTTTGAATCAGAAAAAATCCCTTTATCTGTCAGCGTGATCGATATGGACTGGCATTTGACAGACGTGCCATCAAAATATGGCAGTGGCTGGACAGGCTACACGTGGAACAAGGAACTGTTCCCAGACCCCGAAAGATTTTTACAGACACTACAGGATAAAGGCTTGGCCGTAACGTTGAATGTCCATCCGGCAGACGGCATCAGAGCTTTTGAAGAGCAGTATGATGGGATCGCGGATAAGCTGAGTCTGAATACAGCTATAGAAGAACCGGCTGATTTTGATTTGATGGATGAAGATTTCCGCCAAGTATATTTCGAAGATGTCCATCATCCTCTGGAAGAACAAGGCGTCGATTTCTGGTGGATCGACTGGCAGCAGGGCGAATTCAGCAGCAGCGACATCGATCCGCTGTGGCTGCTCAACCATTACCATTTCGAGGACATGAAAAAGCGTGACGAAGATGAGTTGATCTTATCACGTTATGGCGGTCCGGGTAGTCACCGTTATCCTGTGGGCTTTTCAGGAGATGCCGTTATCACGTGGAACTCTTTGAGATTTCAACCATATCTCACAGCAACGTCATCAAATATCGGCTATACGTGGTGGAGTCATGATATTGGCGGCCATTATAAAGGATATAAAGATGAAGAACTGACACTCAGATGGTTCCAGTTCGGCGTGTTCAGCCCGATCAACCGTCTGCATAGCTCCAACAGTGCTTTTTCGGGCAAAGAACCTTGGAAGTACAGTTGCGTCATCAGGAAAAACATGACGTCATTCTTGAGACTGCGCCATGCGTTGATCCCGTATCTATATACTTTGAATGTTCTGAACAGTGAAAAAGGGATACCCGTCATTCAACCTGTTTATTACAAGTTTCCGCTAAAAGATGCGGCCTATGACATTAAAAACGAGTATTTCTTTGGGAGCGAGCTGCTTGTCTTACCGATAACAAGTAAAAAAGACGAAGAAACGGTATACGGCAGTGAACTCTTTTATTTCCCGAAAGGTTACTGGTTCGATGTATTCAGCAACTTCAGATATAAAGGGGAAGCCAAACTCAAAGTTTTCAGAGATGAAACGGCTATACCGGTATTTGCCAGAGAAGGCAGCATCATACCAATGGATCCGACGCCGACCGAAACGGATGCCCACGACCTTCCAAAAGACATGGAGTGGCTGATCTATCCTGGCAAAAAGAACACCTTCGAATTAGTTGAAGACAGCAACCATCAAAGAGCGGTAACAGTCTTCAACCTGAACTACTCAGAAGAATCCCTCTCTATAACAGTAAAAGACAAGGCGGCTATTCTACCTGAAGAGCGCAGACATATCATTCATTTCAATGCCTCAAACGAAGTAGGGATCGGTGACGTGCAAAACGGGGAAGTGGTTGAGCAGTCGTTCGACCCAACGTTGAACAGGACATCAGTCACTGTTGTGTCAGACAACACCAAAAAGATAACCATCAAATTCGAAAATTTCAGTATGATCAAAGAACAGGATATCAATAATGAACTTTATCAGCGCCTGGATAAAGCGCAAGTGGGTTATAAGTTGAAAGACTATTTATTGAACACTTTCAATAATAGCTTATCTGACTATAGTTTGATGGCTCTTATCAATGAGCTGGAAGAAGAGCATCTAAGTCAGTCCTTGTTTGAACTGTTGTATATCAAGAACAGTTGATCATCACCGAAATAGTTTGTTATTTCAAAATGAGCATATGTGAAACAGGCCCCGATTCGGAGGAATCGGGGCCTGTTTTTTCTGTTCGATGAATTTTTCATAATTAATAGTGACGCCGAGTCTTATGGATAGAGTTGAGGTGGTTTTGATCGGACCGAACTGGAATTAAAGAGCGGTTCGTTCCAGTTGGTAAGTGCAATCAGTAGATGAACTGAAGCTAGACGGCGTATAGGTGCAGTTTAAGTCGTTCATGCTGGGCGAACCGGCGCTAACGACAGTATTGGTGGAGTTGAAGGCAAAACAGGACGCTGAACTGCACGTAACCGCAGACTAACGGAAGTTGG
>NZ_JAWOBT010000062.1:0-6517 GCF_046484155.1 Alkalibacterium sp. | reverse complement strand
GGTGGATTCTGACATGCAGACTGGCTTTGTTGCGCGAAAGGTGTGAGACCCGGATTTCTCCCTTCCCCGGAAGCACTTATCCCACGGGCTCTGTGACATATAACTCTAAAGCTTGGTCAATAACGTGACCCACCATCGGCTTACCCATGACTGGATGCATCACCTTATATAACTTTGATTTCATACGCGTGCCTTGCCCGGCAGCAAGGACGACTGCAAATCTTTTCGTCATTATTTTTCTCCTAACTTAGTATCGGCCCTTGTAATAGACCACTTTTACTTTCGCCATATTCCACTTGATTTCATTTTAAAAATTCCTCTTTCATCATACTGTATGAACCGGCTGTTTTCAAGAAGTATAAGGTTTATTGTTTGAGCTATCGGTTTACCTTTCATATAATGGACGTAATTAAGAAATGTTTTTTCCGCTTAAGACGTGTCAAAAAAATCAGGAGCTCTTAGGAGGCTAAATATGAACAATCAAAATCAAAAAGTTATTGGAAGTTACCCAGATGAAAAAGAAACAAAACGTGTCATCCGTGATTTAATGAATCAAGGATTTAAAAAAGATCAGCTCACTATTTATACCAATGAAGAAAAAAACGCTCTCCATTCAGAGGCAGCCAATGTTCAAGTTGCTCAAACGGATCTCAACGATAGCGCGGAAGCTACTGAAGACGATAAAAATTTCTGGGAATCTATTCGTGATGCATTTAAAGTGAGAGAAGACCACGAATTTGAGGACCCGAATCATGTAGTCGGAGATGATTTCCTTTATCCATACAGAGAAGACCTTAAAAACGGCCGTTACGTGGTTGTGATCGATGAAACCCATGGTCAAAAGATCCCAGCAGAAACAGCTTCAGATAGAGAGGTTGACCCTACTCAGGAGAAGACGTTAGGAACTTTAGGAACTACAGCGGGCTTCCCTGTCGAAGGGTCAGTACAAGGGATGGGAGACGGCGGTCAGCCACCTGCTGATTCACGTTCCGGTGACGGTACACCCCCAGAATTAGAGGATACTGCTGGAACAGCTGATGAAAAAAAAGCAACTGCTGAAAGATTGCGTCGATCCAGAAAAGAAGATTTCTAAGAGAAAAAGCATTTTTAATAATAAAGGGAGGACTCTGATTTCTATGAGTCCTCCCTTTATCTTACTTATTTTACACTTGTCAGCTATCAAAATGAGTAAGCCGAATGATCGAACGGCATCATAACCGCTCATCATTAAAACACAAGATTGTTCGCACCCTTAACTGTTCGCATGAAAAAGGCCGGAACACTGTCCCGGCCTTCCCGATATTTTAAGTAATTATGATCATTTCACGATAATGAAGACAGGAAATTACCCGGCGATACTTCAATGGTACGGTCTTCTGCATTGACGTTTTCCACTTTCACGAGTGATGTGTACTCTTTAACAGAGCGTTCGCCTTTAAAAATGTTTTCCGCAATGACGGTTGCCCCGACCACTTCGGAATTGAACTCCTCAATCAAGCTGATCATTCCGTTGATTGTGCCTCCGCCTTTAAGGAAATCATCGACGATCACGACTTTCGATCCCATATCTAAACTGCGTCTGGATAATTCCATTTTTTCGACGCGATCAAATGAAGAGCCGGAGACATAATTGATACTGACCGTAGACCCCTCGGTAACCTTTGAATCACGTCTTACAATAACAAATGGTACATTCAGATAAAAAGCAACAGACTGCGCAATAGGCACGCCCTTAGTGGCTACCGTCATCACGCTGTTCACTTCAGTACCCATATATTGTGAGGCGATCGCCCGACCAATACGTCGTAACCATTTCGGGTCTCCCAGCATATCAGAAAGATAGATATAGCCACCCGGCAATAAGCGTTTAGAATGATTCAGTTCTTCCACCAGATCCGAGACAAACTGTTCAATATCTTCTTTGTTCATTTTTGGAATATATTTCACTCCGCCAGCAACTCCCGGAACCGTTTCCAGGAACCCTATGCCTCTTTGGGCAAATGTGTTTTTTACAATCGTTAAATCTTCGCTTATACTCGATTTTGCTGATTCATACTTCTTCGAGAATAGGGTCAAAGGGATTAAAGTATGAGGATGTTCCAATAAATAATGGGTCATATCAATCAATCGTTCGCTTCTTTTTGTCTTCATTTCCAATACACCTCTTAATGATACGTTACTTTCCGTTCCGTATTTCTTATTTTAACGTTTTTATTCGTTAATTGATAGTTTTAGTTCAACTTTTATTCGATATTGTTCGTATTTTGCTGAAAAGAAAGGGAAACAAAAAGGAGTCAGACCCTAAGTCAGTTCCGCATACCTTATCTGTAAGCAGTTACGGCTATGGCAACCTGGACAGCGAGCCTATTTTTTATAACACGTTTTAAAAAAATCAATCGAAAGCACGAAAGAGGCCGGGACAGAAGTCCCGGCCTCTTTCGACTCGTTCGCTTATTTCGTTTCTATCACAACAAGCAAGTCATTCGTTTGAATGGTATCTCCCTCTTTGACAAAGAGGCGCTCAACTTTTCCTGCAATAGCAGAGCGAATCGTTGTTTCCATTTTCATGGCTTCGGTAATAACAATAGGCGCTCCTTTTTCAACTTTATCTCCACGACGAACCAGCACTTGAAGAACCGAACCAGGCATCGTTGCCCCGATATGTCCTTTGTTGGTCGGTTCTGCTTTTTTACGCACAGCTTTAGTGTTCATGACGTTCTTGTCTTTTACCTCGATCTGTCTTCCCTGACCATTGAGTTCAAAATACAAGACACGGTTGCCTTCTAAATCCGGATCGCCGATCTGATTCAATTTAATGATCAACGTTTTTCCTTTTTCAAGCGTCACTTCCACTTGTTCGCCCATACGCATACCATAAAAGAAGGTTGGCGTATCAAACTTGGTGACTTCTCCATACATATTATAGAAGAACGTGTAATCCAGGAACACTTGAGGATACATGATATAACCGAGCACTTCTTCTTCCGTCGGTTCACGGTCCAAATGTTCGCTCAATTCTTTTCTCACTTCACCGAAATCAAGTGGTTCTTTGTATGCTCCCGGTCTTTTTTCTAAGGGTGTATCCCCATTTAAAACTAATTTTTGCAGTTTTTCAGGAAATCCGCCTTCAGGTTGTCCGAGTTCTCCTTTGAAGAAACGGACAACAGATGTTGGAAAGTCTAAGTCTTCACCTTTTTCATAGACCTCTGCTTCGGTCAGCTCGTTTTGGATCATAAAGAGGGCCATATCCCCGACGACTTTCGAGGAAGGCGTGACTTTGACCACATCTCCAAACATACGGTTAACGACAGCGTACATCTCTTTGATATCATCCCAGCGGTCCTCTAACCCAAGACCTTTCGCTTGCTGTTTCAAGTTCGTATATTGACCGCCTGGCATCTGGTGAGTGTAGACTTCTGTCGAAGCCGCCGGCATGCCTTCTTCGAAATCAATATAGAACTTGCGGGTATCTTCCCAATAACGGTTCAATTTTTCGACGTTTTTTATATTATACTTGGGCGCATGAGATGTCCCTTCTAAAGCATAATACAAACTGGCCATACTTGGTTGACTCGTTTTCCCACTTAAGGCACTTTGAGCCACGTCCACAATATCGACGCCGGCACGGATGGCGGCACCATATGTGTAGATACCATTCCCGCTCGTGTCATGCATATGCAGATGTACGGGCAAAGAGACGGTACTTTTCAATTCACTGATCAATCGGTAAGCAGCGTGAGGTTTAAGTAACCCCGCCATGTCTTTGATTGCCAGTATATGAGCTCCTGACGCTTCAAGCTCTTTCGCCATTCGCTTATAGTAATCCATTGTGTATTTGGTTTGAGACGAATCATTCAAGTCTCCTGTATAACAAATAGCTGCTTCCGCAATTTTATTGTTGTCCCTCACATATTGAATGCTTTTTTCCATTTGCGGAATCCAGTTCAGACTATCAAAAATACGGAACACATCTATCCCGTTTTTCGCAGCCAGACGGATGAATTCTTCTAAGACGTTGTCCGGAAAATTATCATACCCTACTGCGTTGGACCCGCGAAACAGCATCTGAAAAAGCGTATTGGGCATTTTCTTGCGCAATTTCTTCAAGCGCACCCATGGGTCTTCTGTTAAATAGCGATAGGCGACGTCAAAGGTTGCGCCTCCCCACATTTCCATCGAAAACAGCTCGGGAATAGCTTTTTCTGTTTCTTCAGCAATGTCCAGCATATCCTTCGTGCGCATTCGCGTTGCGAGTAAACTTTGATGCGCATCACGGAAGGTGGTGTCCGTCATCAAGACTGAATCTTGCGCTTTCACCCATTCTGCCACTTTTTCCGGTCCTTCTTTGTCTAAGATATGTTTAGGATAAACTAACTCTTTTGAAGGTGAAATAAGGTTTTCAGGCATTCTCGGTTCCTTGAATGCCCGTTTTTCTATTTTTCCAATTCCCGGAAAGCCATTCACGGTGACATTTCCGATATACTTCAACGATTTATTTCCTCTATCCTTTATCTTCGGAAAGGCGAATAATTCCGGCGTCTCATCAATAAAACGCGTGGTTACCTGTCCGCTTTTGAATGTCGGATGTTTCAAGACGTTGATCAGAAAAGGAATGTTCGTGATGACGCCGCGAATACGGAATTCGAGCAGCGCCCGCGTCATTTTTTGTACTGCTTTTTCATAGTCTAATGCCTCGGCCGACAGTTTAACGAGTAATGAATCAAAAAATGGCGTTATGACTGAACCCTGGAAGCCATTCCCTGAATCTAAACGTATCCCAAATCCCCCTGGAGAACGGTACGTATTGATCTTTCCTGTATCTGGAAGGAAATCGTTCGCTGGATCTTCAGTTGTTATGCGGCACTGGATAGCAGCGCCTTTCAACGTTATCCCCTTTTGTTCCGGGATGCCTATTTCTGAATGCAGGTCTTTACCTTGTGCGATCAGGATCTGGCTTTGAACAATATCTATCCCTGTAACCATCTCGGTGATCGTGTGTTCAACTTGAACACGCGGATTAACTTCAATAAAATAGAACGACTCATTTTCAAGTAAAAACTCGACGGTGCCTGCGTTGACATATTTAACGTGTTCCATTAATTGAACAGCTGTCTGACACAACTTGTCTCTAAGCGTCGGATCCAGGCCAACACATGGCGCGACTTCAATCACTTTCTGATGGCGGCGCTGCACGGAACAGTCTCTTTCGAATAGGTGAACAACGTTACCGTGACTGTCTCCTAGAATTTGAACTTCGATATGTTTAGGGTTAGCGATATATTTTTCAACATAAATATCATCCTGACCAAAGGCAGCTTTTGCTTCACTTTTAGCTCTGGCAAACCCTTCTGTAGCCTCGGTCTCGTTATAGGCGACACGCATGCCTCGTCCCCCACCGCCCATGGCCGCTTTCATTATGATAGGATAGCCATAGCTTTTCCCGAAAGCCAGCACATCGTTAGCATCATCCACCGGACCGTCTGTACCGGGAACGGTGGGTATGCCTGCTTCTTTTGCTACCGTTTTAGCTTTTATCTTATCTCCAAATATATCTAAATGATAGGTGTCCGGACCAATAAACGTCAGTCCTTCTTCTTCACATCGTTCTGCAAAAGCCAGATTTTCCGATAGAAAACCGTAGCCTGGATGAATCGCATCCGCACCGGCTTCTTTAGCCAACTGGATAATGCTTTCACTATCTAGATAGGCTTCGATCGGCTTTTTGCCTTTGCCTACTAAATAAGCTTCATCTGCTTTAAATCGGTGGACGCTGGCTTCGTCTTCTTGGGCATAAATACCTACCGTACTGATATTCAATTCGGCTAATGCCCTGAAGATACGGATAGCAATTTCACCTCTGTTTGCGACTAATACTTTTTTCACTGAAATTTCACCTCGTCCTTATTTAACAGGATATTTTATCATCATTTTTTAAACTTACTTACTATTTTACCAGAGTTTCATCTTTAAAGACAAAAAAAAGAAAAATTAAAGATTCTTCGTAATGAAAAAAATCCTTCAAGGACTCTTCTGGGGCACTATTTTTTAAATACCAGCTATACGCTGACCCTGTTTCTTCCATCATTTTTAGATTTATAAAGCATAGCATCTGCCGTTTCGATCATATCGGATAGTTGATTAATTGTTTCTGGATAAACAGTTGCCCCGATTGAAACCGTAATGGGGATTCTAAGCTTGTTGTTTGTCAAGAAGTCATGTTCTTCCACTTTGGATCTCAGATTCTCGGCTATTTCTAACGCCTCAGCTTTGTCACTTTTTGGCAAGACAATGACGAATTCTTCGCCGCCTTTTCTAAAGACGCTCCCTTTTTTCCGGATTGTTTCCTGCATGACCCTGCCTAACTCCACTAAAATATAATCGCCAGCTGCATGACCATAGGTGTCATTGGTTAATTTGAAATAATCGATATCCAACATGAGAATTGCGCAGGATTCTTGATGCGCTCTCGCTTCTGCAGCTACTTTGTCCCAATAATCCTCAAACCGCCTGAAGTTGC
>NZ_JAWOBT010000042.1:0-2798 GCF_046484155.1 Alkalibacterium sp. | reverse complement strand
AGTTCAAAAGTCTGTAAGCCGACGGACGTTTCCGACGACAGATTCCTTTTGCCTTGCTGAAAGAAAAATTTCTTGGTGAGAAGTCCGGGCTGGCCATTCACTTAAAACGAGTCTGGAACGCCATGCAGGATATCCGGGCGTCCATCACCGCAGAGATTAACTTTTTAAACAAAACACTTTTGAAGGAGGGGCCAGGGGTGGTTGTCTTTTTTTTAAAAAAAAACGAAACATAAAAACACACAAAACACTGCTAACTGCTAAAAAGTCTAACAAATCCATTCATACACTATCAAAAACATACTTTCCTTTAAAAATATCTACTGCTAAACACTGCTAAGAGGTGCTAAGGACTGCTAAAAATCTTAGCAGCGATTAGCACTCTTTAGCATTTTAGTAAACAAACTGCTTAGCCAATAATCGTCTCATAAAGTCAGGAAAGCTCATTTCATCTACTCTTTAGCAGTTTTTAGCAGCTTAGCAGTAAAAAAGAGAAGGGTTTTTATATAAAAGAGTAGATAAACTGTATCCATCAGAGAAACACAACAAGCTAATTCCGGAGAACTCATTTAATTCCGGGATAGTCCATGCTATTCCATTGATATTTGTAATACTCAATCCAAGCTGGTTTTATCAATAAACCGGACTCTCTTATTTCCAAACCCGGAAGAACTTAATTTACTAACCCTGACACAGTGTAGTCACTATCGGCTCTATTTTAATTGTAATCATTAAATAAAATCAGAGGAATCGATAAGGTTACAATAAAAATAGGTACATCAATACGAAGAGATAGAGTTATTAACGTCCAGTGGATTACAGACCAGGTGGCTGCAAGGCGCGTAGGAGGTTAACTGTGGGTATGTGATTAATTCTACTCCTTTCTTTCTGATTGCAGATTGGTTCCATTATATTGACTTGAAATTTATACGTAGCTCTTGCTTCTATTAGCTAACCAATTCGAGAATAAAAAAATATAGAACAAAGACTTTCTGAAAGACAAACTGAAATGTTGTTGAAATATGCTAATTGACAATAAAAAAAAGTATAGAGATGCAATGCCAGCTACGATGGCTGAGTATCTTGAAAAGTATTTGGGCAAAGGGGAATTCAATGCGGTGACTGGATATTTTACGGTAGACTTTTTGGCCAGAATGTTCGATCGGATGAATAATCCGGAACAATTTCGAATGATTATGGGGAATCTTGTAAATGATGAAGACCGACTGGAGGATTATACTATTGATCTGCTGCAAGGTGATTTGGGGGTAACAACAGTTTTAAGAAATTCTGTTGACTCTAATAAAGCTATCAAATTCCTTGAACAAGAGAAGGTTAAGCTAAAAACTATCGATAAAAACTTCTGTCATGCGAAGATGTATTTGTATGATGCCGATGATCCCCGAAATAGCTTTTATTCAGTTGGCAGTTCAAATATGACAGAAGCCGGAATGGGCGTTCGGCCATCTGGAAATATTGAATTAAATGAACTTCAGCAAAGCGAGGATAATGATTTTGATAAAGCTTTAGAATGGTTTGAACTGCATTGGGAGAAGATTGCCAAGGACAAAATAAAGCAGGAAGATAAACTGATTGATTTCAAAGATCATGTTATTGAACTGATCAGCCAACTATATAAAAAGTACACACCGGAAGAACTTTACCATAAGATTCTATTCGAGCTGTTTAAACAGGACATTATCGATTTTGAAGATGATTCAGAATCTCAGCAGAATCTGGAGCATTTAAAGAAAACAAGGCTTTGGGATATTCTGTATGGTTTTCAGAAGAAAGGGGTTCTATCATTAATCAAAATGCTCCAGAAATTTAACGGGGCGATTTTAGCTGATGCCGTAGGATTGGGTAAGACGTGGCAGGCTTTGGCTGTGATGAAGTATTTTGAAATGAAGGGGTATCAGGTTCTGGTATTATGTCCTAAAAAGCTTTCCGAAAACTGGGAGAAGTATCGTGATGTGAATGATTCACTTTTCAAACAAGACCGGCTTCGGTATTTAGTGCGTTATCACACAGACCTGCAATACAATGAAACCGAAGAATACAGGGTAGAACATCCCGCAGAGGAACACACGACTCGTTTCGATAATGAACGCTACAAGGATAATCCGTTGAGCCACTTTCAGCACAACCCAAAAATGCTGTTAGTGATCGATGAGTCTCACAACCTGCGAAATGACAAGTCATCCCGGTATCAGTTTTTGGTTGATAACATTCTGAAAAATAATGAAGACGTAAAAGTACTTCAGCTTTCGGCCACACCAATTAATAACGAGCTAAAGGATATTCGTAATCAGTTTAAGCTGATGGTGAAGGGATCGAATGATGGATTTTTAGATACACCACTTGCGATCCGAAATTTGGAAAATGAATTTAGAACCGCTGAACGAGCCCATTCAAAATGGAAAGAAAAGGAAGACGGCACATTAAGTGAGTTAGTTCAGAAACTACCAGATTCTTTTACTCAACTAACGGATAAGCTGATTGTTGCCCGAACCCGAAAGTTGATTCTGGACTATATTGACAGTGATTTGGAGTTTCCTGACAAAGAGAAACCAAAAAATGTTTTTAAAAATCCTCAGGGCTTTGGTGAGTTAGAAGAGTTTGATCAAGTCCTTGAAATATTGGAGAAGCTTGATTTAACAGCCTATCGACCTGCTGCCTACATTCCTCAAAAGAAAAAAGTCAGCGTTCTTAAAGATGAACAGCAGCGGCAGCGATTCCTGGTAAAGATGATGTTCATTTTGTTGATCAAACGACTGGAGTCACCCTGGATGAGCTTCAAA
>NZ_JAWOBT010000038.1:0-23409 GCF_046484155.1 Alkalibacterium sp. | reverse complement strand
GCGTGTTGTTAGAAAGTTGAGGAGAGTTTATCATCCCGTAATCGTTATCGGATGGCGACAACGAAACGGTGATAAATCGATCAACCGCTACGATCACAGCCGGGTATCCTGGTTCAGTGACCGCATATTCTCCGGCGATATATAATTTTCCTGGGGATTTTGCTTGTGCCTGTTTCATATCGTCACCTTTTCATATAATCAATTACTTAGCTTTGAAACGACGTGTAGTCCGGGACCGGGTTTTGCTTCGATAAGCTGACTTTCTGAAAAGTCTTTAAGTAAGTGTGATTTGATTTCTGCTAATTGCGACTGTTTGCAGATGAGTTTTACATTGGGGCCGGCATCCATAGTGAAATGGACGGAATAACCTTTTTCACGTAAGTCTCTCACCGCATCCATCGCTTTCATGCTGTCAGGAGACCAGTAGGTAAAGGGGGGATTTGCTCCCAAGGTTGTGGCATGCATCTTCAGGGCGTTGCGTTCAGCAATGGCACCGACCGCATGAAGGTCCTGCTGATCGATGGCATCTTTTATCGCACTCAAGTCAGCATCCAGCGTATTCAACCAGCCTTGATAGAAGGGGGAGGTTTTGACGGTTCTCAGCATGCCTTCGCGACTGGATACTTCTTTTTTCTTATCATTCACGACAATAAAGAGCATCCCAATATCCCAATTTGCGTCATCGATAGGAACAGCGTAAGAGGTATCGTCGTTCGTCCCTTTTTGCCATTCGGCGAACCCGCCGTAGATGCTTCTTGAAGCAGATCCGGATCCTCGTCTGGCTAATTTAGATAGCTCTCTTTCGGATAAATCAAGTCCTGCCGCTAAACTTGCCGCGCCTGCCAAAGCTGCTAAGCCCGATGCGGAAGAGGCTAAGCCGGCAGCGGTGGGGACATGATTATGACTTTCAACTTTTGCTCTCGCTTTGATGCCGGCTTTGCCCCGGACGATGTTTAAAACAGTTTTGACTTTTTCCAGCTCAGCTAAATCTTGGATCATGTCGTCTAGATAAAACTCATCTGTTTTCAAGTTTTCATCAAACGTTACTTTTGTTTCTGTATAAAAAGCATCCAAAGTCAAAGAAAGAGAATTATTCATTGGAATGATCAATTCTTCGTTTTCTTTGCCCCAGTATTTAATCAGCGCAATATTTGTGTGTGCGCGTACCCATTCACTCTTCATTGTCTGCTCCTAACGCATGGATCCAGGTATTTACTGCTCCCTGCTCCATTAATTTATTTGAGATGAATTCTGCTTCTTTTTTTGTGCGAGTTAATGCGATCATACAGCCACCGCGTCCGCCGCCAGTAAGTTTGGCACCTAAAGCGCCATGACTGAGAGCGGTATCTACAAGCCGGTCCAGCCTATCATTGCTTACATGTAATTGTTGCAACACTTCATGAGCTTGTGTCATTAGATGGCCCAGAGTCACCTTCTGATTTTTTTCTATCGCTTCTTTGGCTTGAAGTGTCAGCTGTCCGAGCCGTTTAATTAGAGTCAATGTCTGATCTGGAGAACATTTGACCTGTTCGGCAACATCTTCGACAGTTTGGCGTGTTTGTCCCTGCAAGCCAGTATCTGATGCAATTAAATATCCGGAAATATTTAAAGTGAACGGTTCAAAGACGCTCCCTTTCTGGTAAAATATGGGCACATCACTACTTGTTACACGAGCATCTATACCGCTGGGATCACCGTGTGCAATTTTTTCGGATAAATCGACATACTTTAGCAGCTGAGATGTGTTAAGTGACTCATCATAATAAGCGAAAAGTGCACGGACAAGAGCCGTAGCAACAGCTGCGCTTGAACCCATGCCTCTTTCAGCAGGGATAGAACTAGTTATGGTAATAGATAAATGATCAGAAGACTGGTTTAAATCTTTACATATTGTTTGTATTAGGACGCCTAAGTTATTTAAGGATCGAGGTGCTTCATACAGTGGCCCTTGATAATAACTCGATATGATTTGAGTCGGTGTGGCTGCTTTTTCTATTTTCACTTCTACAGGTGTCGCCATAAAAGGGAAGGCAATAGCCGGTTCGCCGTATACAACAGCGTGTTCACCCATCAGTATGATTTTTCCGTGAGCAATGCCGGTGGCTTTATCGGGCAAGGTTTTCATAGAGTCACCTCTTTACAAGTTAGTGTTTATAAAATTTGAACTGTTGAACTATATCTTTTGTATCATAGTCTATCATATGCAGTCAGTCAATTTTATCATATCAATTTATCTTTAAAATTCAATTAAGAATTATATTTTTACAGATTGTAAGAGAGTGTTGTGAAAGCGGATAAGAATTTGGTAAACTGGGTAAGATAAATACATGGAGAGCGGAGGCAACCGCATGAAAGAATCGGATTCCTTTTACATTATTAACCGGGAAGAATGGAAAGAATTAAATAAAAATAAAAAAATGATGTTGACAGACAATGAAGTAGAAGCACTGCGTTCCTTGAATGATAACGTTTCGGTGACGGACGTGAAAGAAATTTACTTGCCCATCTTAGAGATATTGAATAAGTACATTAAATATTATCATGAAAGGCAAAGCGAGATTAAACGGTTTTTGAGCAAACCTCAAAAAAAAGATCCGTATATCATTGGGATAGCTGGCAGTGTGGCCGTAGGGAAGAGCACACTGGCACGTTTTCTCCAAGCAATGATGGCGCGCGCCTATCCTGATCAGAAGGTCAGTCTCATTACAACAGATGGGTTTTTGTATTCAAACGAAGTATTGAAAGAGCGTAACATTCTTAACCGTAAAGGTTTTCCGGAAAGTTATGATATGCATCGCCTCATAAGTTTTATGGGAGACGTCAAAAGTGGACGAAGAAACATTGAGGTCCCGCTTTATTCCCATCGTTTATACAATATTGTTCCTGATAAATTTGAAATTATCGATCAACCAGATATTCTCATTGTCGAGGGAATCAATGTTCTGCAATTGCCGGCAAATGAAAAAATCTTTGTGAGTGATTTTTTTGATTTCAGTTTTTATGTCGATGCTGAACCACATAAAATTGAAAATTGGTATTTGGAACGGTTCGGCTTACTTTTAAAGACAGCATTCAAGGATCCTTCTAATTATTATTATCCATATGCTACAGGAGATAAGAAAGAAGCTTTCGAGATGGCGAGAAATGTCTGGAAAACAATCAATTTGAAAAATTTAGAAGAATATATTTTACCCACTCGGTTCAGGGCGGACATGATTTTACACAAGACAACGGAACATTTCATAGATCAGTTATTGCTGAAAAAACATTAAGTTTAATTGGAGGTAATGGAATGAAGACAGCCGTCGCAGTTTTTATTTTTACTTTTCTCTTTATTTTAAATGGATGTCAAGCAGACGGAAATCACCCGACATTTGAAGGGACGATCATTAGTGTGGAAGAGTCTTATGTTATCGTAGAGCCGTTTGAAGACGAAGAAATAAGACGGTCAGGTTCTGAAGTAAGCATCCGAGCTGAAGCTGATTTGGATTTTCAAGTAGGCGATGAAGTCGTAGTGACTCATGAAGGGCCTATTATGGAAAGTTTCCCCCTGCAAATCGAACTCATTGAAATCGAAAAAAAAGATTGATGTCCAGTCCAGCAAATCGTCATATTCCTGTCGGAGGGTGACAGTTTCGTGGCTATCATTTTTTTGAATTGAAAAGCTTTGAATACGGGAAATAAAAGAATGACAACCTATACTATACTTAAGAAAAGGAGACAATAAGATGGCGGACACTGATCAGCAAAGAGAAATCGACCTGTTGAAAAATGAATTAGCTGCTGTAAAACGTTTAAATAAAGAACTCCTTGATTTACAGCATCAACAAGATTCACTGGAATTCTCATGGATAGGTAATTTGGGTCATTGGTTTTGGGACTTAAAGGAAAACAAAGTAGCCTTCAATCCAATGAAAGCTGAATCTTTAGGTTTTAAAAGAGAAGAGTTACCTGAATACGTTGATTTTCAATTTTTTACCGATCGCTTACACCCCGAAGACTACGAGCGCGTGATGCAGACAATGAGGGATCATCTAGCAGACAAAGTGCCTGTTTATGAAGTGAGATACCGTATCCGATCAAAAGATGGCTCTTATAAAACCTATTATGACCGTGGGAAAGTAACGCAACGGAGCGAAACGGGAGAACCTTTATTTCTCACTGGTATTGTTTTTGATGTTACGAAGTATGAAGCAGAAAAACAGGTGCTGCTCAAAGCTAATAAAGAATGGCAACAGATCTCTAAACTAGATAAGTTGACCGGTCTACTTAACCGAACAAATATCCTTGTTAAGCTGGGACAAATCATTTCTGAAGTCAATAGAGAAAAGCGACAGACCGTTTCAATGATTTTAATCGATATTGATAATTTAGAACATCAGAATTCTTTGTTCGGACCGTTATTAGGGGACGAATTGATCAAAGAAGCAGCAGCGGTTATTAAGGAAATCATTCAAGTGGATTATTATGCTGGCACATTTGAAGGAGGGAAATTTTTGATCGTGTTGCCCGATATCAAGAAAAGTAAAGCACGTCAAATCGCTGAACAAATTAGGGTAGCTTTTAATAGTCGAGAATTTAGTGAACCGGCCGAAGTGACGAGTAGTTCGGGAGTGGCTGAATACGAACCCAGTGAAACGGTCAGTCAACTATTCAATCGTGCCGATCGCTTATTATACAAAGCAAAACAAAATGGAAAAAACAATGTCTTGTCAGACTAGATAGACAGATTGAATGGCGTGCGGTAAGATAGGCCTCTAAACAAGAAAATAGAGCGAAAAGTTAGCAGAATGGATGGACATATGATGCAAAGTAAAGTGATGATTCTAGGAATCCCCTTCGATAATATGACTCGGAAAGAATTCCTGAAAAATTTAAATGAACGACTAAATACGCATCAAAAGACATTTTTAGTGACCGCCAATCCAGAGATTGTTATGTATGCAAAAAATAACAAAGATTATTATGATTTGTTGATGCAGGCAGATTATATCGCGCCTGATGGTATTGGTATCGTTAAAGCCTCTCATAAATTAGGCACGCCTATTCAAGAACGCGTCCCCGGATTTGAGTTGATGCTCGGTTTGCTTGAAATCGCTGATTTAGAAAAGAAAAACGTTTATTTTATAGGTGCTAAAGAAGAAACTTTAGAACTTACCATTGAAAAGGTGAAAAACAAATGGCCTCATATTAATATTGTCGGTTATCATCACGGGTATTTTGATCACGATGATCCGGAAATGATCGACAGAGTGAAAAACACTCATCCTGATATTGTATTTGTGGCGTTTGGTTTTCCTAGACAAGAAAAATGGATCAGTCGCTATCTTAGTCAAGTATCTCATGGAATAGCAGTAGGCGTAGGTGGCAGCTTTGACGTCTTGTCCGGTAAAACCAAGCGTGCACCAAAATTCGTTCAATCTTTTCATATCGAATGGCTGTATCGGTTGATCAAACAGCCATCGAGGTATAAACGTATGGCCGTATTGCCAAAATTTTTGCAGGAAGTTTACAAACAGAATAAGAAAGAAAAGAGTTTATGAAAATTGCGTATATAAATGCTGGGAACGAATTCGGGGGTGGCCTCACACACATCATCTCCTTGCTTAAAGAATTTGAAAAGGATGATGTCGACTTGCTCGTCTTTGAAGAAGGTCCCGTAGCTAAAGCAGCACGTGAAGAGGGCATTCCAGTATATGTTTTTGAACAAAAAAATCGCTTTGACATCAAAGTATTGTACCGTTTGCGACGATTTATCGAAGAACAAGGTTACACGATTTTACACACCCATGGACCGCGAGCAAACACGCTCATAGCTCTCTTAGATCCTTTTATACACGTGTATTGGATAATGACCGTGCATAGTCATCCTTTATTAGATTTTAAAGATAGAGGAATCAAAGGAAAAGCGTTTGAAAGGATTCACCGTCTGACTTTTAAAAGAGCAGACGGCATCATAACTGTCTCCAATGAAATAAAGGAAGTGTTACATTCTTTTGGGGTTTCAAGCGATGGCATTAAAGTCATACACAACGGCATAAGATTTTCTGAATCGGCCGAACAGCATTCTAGGAGACGATCAGAGGTATTTACGTTGATTACTGTAGGTAGACTTAATAAAATCAAAGGTTACTCTAACTTGATGGACGTTTTAAAGACAGTTGAATTTGAAGAATGGCAATGGATAATCTGTGGTGACGGTGAAGAAAGGGTGCGTTTGCAGACACGCGGAAGAGACTATGGTTTGTCTGGGAATTTAAACTTTAAAGGCTGGCTTTCTTCAACCGAAATCAGGGAAGAAATGCATCAGGCGGATATCTTTGTTCTCCCCTCTCTGAGCGAAGGCTTTCCTTTGATATTACTTGAAGCAGCCGATGAAAAAGTACCCGCCGTTGCCACAGATGTAGGAGATGTCAGAGAAGTGATCAAAGATTCAAGTATGGGTTGGCTCGTCCCCCCTCATAATAACGAAGAATTAAAAGAAGCCTTATCGCAAGCCTATTCACTCTGGAAAAAAGATCAGTTAAGCGAAAAAGGAAAGAACCTTCATGCCTGGGCAATACGGTTTTCAATTGAACAACAGGCAAAAAAAGTGAAAAGCTTTTATCAGGAAATTATAGAAAAAAACCAAAAATAGAGTAAGTTTCTATTTTTGGTTTTTTGTTTTTGGTGGCTGTAGGTATGCCTCTGATTAAAATAGACTCAACGCGGGAAAGCGCAAATTATGGTATACTTCACTACAGAGTCACCATATATAGCTAGGAGGAAAAATGATGTTTCAGACCTATGCAGATGATAGTATGGCATTGCATACAGATTTTTACGAATTAAATATGATTTATACTTATTGGAAAAAAGAGAATCACTTAAATACGGCTGTTTTTGAAGTTTATTATCGAGATAATCCTTTTGGAATAGGCTACACGGTGTTTGCCGGCCTTGAAAGAGTCGTGGATTATATTACAAATCTTAAATTTAGTGAATCGGATATTAAGTATTTAAAAGAAGTCAAAGATTTTCCGGAAGATTTTCTAGAGTACTTGGAAAATTGGACATTCAAGGGAACCATTCGTGCCTTCAAAGAAGGAGAAGTTGCCTTTGCGGACGAACCTTTACTTCAAGTTGAAGGCCCCATTGCAGATTGTCAATTAATAGAAACAGCATTGCTTAATATCGTTAATTTTCAAACACTCATCGCTACCAAAGCCTCTCAAATAAAGAGCGCAGCCGGTGACGACCCTGTCCTGGAATTTGGTGCGAGACGAGCACAGGAGTTCGATGCAGCGATATGGGGGGCACGTGCAACTTATATTGGCGGGTGTGATGCGACAAGCAACACGAGAGCAGCCAAAATTTTTGGGATACCCGCTTCTGGGACACATGCCCACGCATTGGTGCAAGCCTATAGAGATGAATATGAAGCGTTTAAGGCATATGCTGAGACACACAAAGACTGCGTTTTCTTGGTGGATACATACCATACGCTTGATTCGGGTGTACTTAATGCGATACGGGTGGCTAAAGAAATGGGCGATAAGATCAACTTTTTGGGTGTTCGCTTAGATTCTGGAGATTTATCGTATCTATCTAAACGAGTGAGACAACAATTGAATGAAGCAGGATACCCTGATGCAAAAATATATGCGTCTAACGATCTGAATGCGGAAACGATTTTGAATCTTAAGATGCAGGGAGCAAAAATCGATGTGTGGGGCGTGGGCACACAAATGATTACAGCCTTTGATCAGCCGGCTTTAGGAGCGGTATATAAAATCGTTTCTGTTGAAGGTGAAGACGAAAAAATGTATCCTACATTAAAGCTTACAGCCAATGTGTCTAAGATCACCACGCCAGGGAAGAAACAGGTCTGGCGTATTCGTTCACATAATAATGTTAAACCCGAAGGAGATTATATTGCCCTTGCCGAGGAACGTCCGGACCTGCAGGATGAATTATTTATGTTTCACCCCCAATACACATATATAAATAAGACACTAGATGACTTTGAGGCTCGTCCGCTGTTACAAGATATCATCGTGGATGGAGAGCTGGTATATACCATGCCTTCTCTTGAAGAAATCAAAGAATATGCAAAAGAAAGTTTGTCAGAACAATGGGAGGAACATAAACGCTTATTGAATCCGGAGCCGTACCCTGTTGATTTATCACAAAGATTATATGATGAAAAAGTAGAAACGATCAATTTGTTCAGAGAAATATCAAAAGATAAAATAACGGATAAAAAATCATTTTTTTAAGATGATACATGTCAACGATAAAGGAGAGTAGATAGGAAATGATGTCTGATTTACAGAAACGAATAGTAGAAGAGATGAAGGTTTCACCTACTATTGATGCTAAAGAAGAAATTCGCCGGTCTATTGATTTTATGAAAGAATATATGCAGAAACATCCCTTTCTTAAAACCTTTGTTTTAGGTGTTTCTGGTGGACAAGATTCCACATTACTGGGAAAGCTTGCTCAGATGACTGTTGAGGAATTACGAGAAGAAACAGGGGATCAGACGTATTTGTTTATAGCACTAAGAGTGCCCTATGGGATACAGGCAGATGAAGCAGATGCGATGGATGCCATTGGCTGGATACAACCAGATAAAGTGATGCGTGTAGATATTGAACCATCCGTCGATGCAACCGAAAAAAGTATAGAAGCTAACGACTTAAAATTAAGTGATTTTAATAAAGGAAACATAAAAGCACGTGAACGGATGATCGTTCAGTATGCGATAGCCGGCGAAACAAAAGGGGTTGTTTTAGGCACAGACCACGCAGCAGAAGCAGTCACAGGCTTTTACACGAAATACGGTGACGGGGGGACAGATATCAATCCGTTGTTCCGTTTAAATAAAAGACAAGGCAAACAATTGCTTGTAACGCTCGATGCACCTGGACACTTGATAGGAAAAGTGCCAACAGCTGATCTGGAAAGTGATAAGCCTGGTATTGCAGATGAGGTTGCCTTAGGCGTGACCTATGATGAAATCGATGATTATTTAGAAGGTAGAAAAATAAAAAAAGAATCAGCAGAAAAAATCGAAAAATGGTACCTTCAAACACAACATAAGCGTCACTTACCGGTTACGGTCTTTGACGATTTCTGGAAGTAGACTCGCTGCGGATGCGTATCAGTTTAGCAACGAAAAAAAAGGAGGATTATTTGTGACGGAAGTATACATTAACGCTCATATCTTTACTGGTGAAGGAGAAATTGAAAACGGCTATATCCGGTTCTCTAATGAAATAATCGGTGTAGGTAAAATGGAACACTATACTAAACAAGCAGATGATGAAGAATCAGATTTACACGGCCATTTCATTGTACCGGGATTTATCGATGTCCACAGCCATGGTGGTTATGGTGTCGACAATATGGATGCGGATGCTCAAAAGATCAGTGACATGACATATAAAATGCTGGAAGAAGGTATTACTTCCTATTTTCCAACAACGATGACACAGTCAGATGAAAAGATTGAGGCTGCTCTAAAAGCAATCAATGAAGCGGCTAGTATGAATCCGATGATCAGAGGCATCCATGTGGAAGGGCCTTTTATATCAAAAAAATTCAAAGGCGCTCAGCCGGAAGAATATATTCGCGTTGCCCAACTTGACACATTGAAAAAATGGCAGGAATTAAGTGGAGAACGTATTCGCCTCATCACCTACGCACCAGAAACGGGCGATGTATCAGATTTTGAAGAGTACTGTCAAGATAATGATATTATCTTGTCTGCAGGCCATTCAGGTGCGACTTACAAGCAACTGAAAGAATCAAAAGCCACGCACATTACGCATCTTTTTAACGGTCAGTTAGGCTTGCACCATAGAGAAATCGGTGTAAGCGGATATGGTTTGCTGGAAGACAACGTAAGTGTTGAAATGATAGTCGATGGTTTTCATATTTCGAAAGAAATGGTGAAACTCGCTTATAAAGCAAAAGGTGCAGAGGGTATTCAATTGATTACAGATGCTATGCGCGCGAAAGGTTTTCCAGAAGGTGAAAGTGAGCTGGGGGGACAAAAAGTCATTGTAAAAGACAAACAGGCACGTCTAAGCAACGGTTCATTAGCAGGAAGTGTGTTGACGTTTATGGATGCTTTCAAAAACATGATGGCTTTTACAGATTGTTCAATGTTGGAAGCGGTCAAAATGAGCTCATTCAACCAGGCCAAAGAATTTAATTTAGCTTCTAAAGGACAATTGAAGCCTAGTTTTGATGCAGATATGGTCGTGTTGGATGAAGACCTGACATTGAGACGGACTATCCTAGGAGGAAAAATTAATGAATTCAACTAATCCAGCTAATATAAAAATTGAGATTGTTAAAGATAAAGAAGAAGGCGCTAAAGTAGCGCTTCAACTTATTCGAAAAGCGGTAAATGAGGGTGCGACCGTTTTCGGGCTTGCCACCGGTAGCACGCCGGAAATGTTATACAAAGAATTAAGAGCGAGTGATATTGATTTTTCAGATAAAATTGCTATCAATTTGGATGAATATATTGGACTCGATGTGGGTCACCCACAGAGTTACAAGACTTTCATGCAGAAGCAACTGTTTGATAAAAAGCCGTTTAAAGAAACACATATTCCACACGGTTTAGCACCAGAAGAAACTGAAATTAACCGGTATAATGATATTTTGGAAAAGTATCCTATCGATGTTCAAATTTTAGGTATAGGTACGAATGCACATATCGGTTTCAATGAACCGGGAACATCGTTCAGTACAAAAACGCATAAAGTCGAGCTGACAAAAGAAACAATTGAGGCAAATAAGCGGAATTTTGATTCTGAAAAAGAAGTGCCTGAATTTGCATATTCGATGGGGATCGCTTCGATTATGGCTGCAAAAAAAATCATTCTGATGGCTTACGGTAAACGTAAAGCAGAAGCTGTTGCTAAAGCTGTGAATGGACCTGTTGTAGAAGATGTGCCTGCCAGTATTTTACAACGACATCCCGATGTCGTTATTATTGTGGATGAAGAGGCAGCAAGCCAGTTATGATTTATGAAGTTGATAACTTGTAAGGAAGGACCGATTATGTCAAAAAAAGTCCCCGTTTATATTGCCATGCACAATGAATTAAGACAGAAAGTTTTGTCAAAAGAATGGGAAAAAGGTAAAAAAATACCTTCTGAACGGATGTTAGCAACCGAATTTAATGTTAGTCGGATGACGGCTAGACAAGCAGTGAGTTCTTTAGTTGAAGAAGGCTTGCTGGAGCGAAAACAAGGTGCTGGGACATTTGTTGCATCGGATAAAATCAGAGAAAAATTGAGTGGTATCCCAAGCTTTACCGAAACCATTGAAAAACTGGGAAAAAACCCCTCGAGTAAACTCGTTTCTTTTTATATCAAACATGCAAGTGAGAGCGAAGCCGAAAAACTACAAATTAGACAAGATGAAGAGGTGTTGATCATGGAACGCATACGATATGCGGATGACACCCCCTTATGTTTTGAGGTAGCGACTATTCCTTATCACATTGTGAATGGAATAGATAAAGAAGACTTGAAACAACACTTATATCAATCGCTCGCTGATATTGGGTACCATGTGGCTCGGGCTGAACAAGTCATATCCGCAACGTGGGCATCTGAGTATGTAGCCGATATGTTGAAAGTCAAGAGAGAGTCTCCGATCTTAAGATTGAAACAAGTGAGTTACACTCAGGAAGAAACGCCTTTTGAATATGTCAGAGCACAGTATGTTGGTACCCGTTATGAATTTTTTATCGAAGCGAAGAGTAACTAAAAAGAATGTCACCTGTCTTTATAAACTAACCGGATAAAAAATATCTCGGGTCTAGTTACTAAAGATGGGGGACACTCTTTTTTTAATTATTTATTTCGTCAGCACTATTTTCTTCTGATGACGGATCTAATTCGAGGTGTTCACGTAACGTGCTTCGAGCTTCGTCTAGTGACTCTTCGTAAGGATTCCATACGTACAAGTCGTGACCGTAAGAAGGGAAATAAACGTATTCTGCTGCACCAGAGAGTTCAACAGATTCAATGTTTTTGGCTGCATCCCTGTAATTAGAAGCAACCGTCATCATTTGCTGACCCGACATATTCGTCTGCAGATTAGGGCGAATAGCATTAAGGATAGGTGTGAGATTAGTGACTGAATTAAATGATAGAAGTTCATCGACCACTGCCTCAATCACTTCACGCTGGCGTTCTTGTCTACCAAAATCGCCTCTTGGATCCTGCTTTCTCATCCGAGCATAACCAAGAGCTTCTTCGCCATTCAAATCTTGAATACCTTCTTCAATCACAATGGCATCCGCTGTTTCATCGCTGTCCTGGACAGTGAAGGATAAAGGCGAGTTTACAGTAATACCTCCAACGGCATCTACTAAGTCAACGAGGCCTTCAAAGTTTAAAGTAACATAAAAAGAAATCGGAATCGTCAGATAATCTTCAACGAAATCGATTAAACCCGTCATACCATCAATAGGATAAATGGCATTGAATTTCTCTTGTTCGTTGCTATTAGGTAAGGTGATCAATGTGTCACGAGGGATGGAAAGGATCTTTGTTGACTCTTTTCCCGGATTGACGGTCGCAACCATGATAGAATCAGATCGTCTGGTATCTCCTTCGCCTTCAGCATCTAAACCTAAGATGAGAAAAGAAATGGGGTGCAGATCTCTCAGTGAATCGTCCTGCTTGCTGGTGTCTCTTAATTCTTCAGGTGTTTCTTCATTCAAGTCGGTAAGAAATTCTCTCACTTCGTTAGCGTAATAACCGGCAATGATACCGAAAATCAAGAAAAGGAGTAAGCCTAAAATAAGTGATAGTCGTTTCAGCCATTTTATTCGCTGTTTTTTTTCGATTTGTTTATCTGATCGCATAGGGACCTCTTTTCTGAAAGGGGAAATTGATATTATCTTCTTATAAGTTTAATCTAGTTGTCGTCTAATTGCAATTGTATTTTCAAAGTTTAGAATGATATAATGGTTCCAAAATAGCATGAAAAGAGAATGATAATGTTTGATATGTATGTTGTACTGCTCGTCAGTATATTTACGATGATACTCTCACTTATATTAACGCCACTATTTAAGCGTCTGGCTGATAAATGGGACCTCGTAGACGATCCGGAGCCGAAAACCAGAAGGATTCATGAGAAGAGAATGCCGACCATGGGCGGTATAATAATTTATCTGTCGTTTTATCTGGCTACCTTTTTCTTGGTGCCGATTCCTTATGATCAGTTGATTCCTTTATTTGCAGCATCTTCAGTTATTATAGTAACGGGAATCATTGATGATTTGTTTGAGTTATCGCCTTTGTTAAAATTATTCGGAATAATCACAGCCGCTGGTCTCATCTATTTCTATGGCGATGTCGCGTTACAAACGATGACGTTTCCATATCTAGGTACGATTCAATTTGGTTCTTTACAACTTCCGTTCACTATTTTATGGATAGTAGGTTTTACTAACGCCATCAACCTCATAGACGGTCTAGATGGCTTAGCCAGCGGGATCTCAATGATTGCGCTAACGACGATGGGAATAATCGGATTCTTTTTTCTAACCATTGAAGAGGTCTCTGTTTCAGTGATGATTTTTATTTTAGTCGCCGCTATTGCGGGTTTTTGGCCGTATAATTTTTATCCAGCCAGTATTTTTCTTGGAGATACCGGGGCCTTGTTTTTAGGTTTTATGATAGGGGTTTTTTCTTTACAAGGCTTAAAAAATGCAACGCTTATTTCTCTAGGAATACCTATCATTATCCTGGGTATTCCCGTAACGGATACCTTATTCGCAATAATTAGACGGAAGCTGAACAAGCAATCCATTGCTACCGCAGATAAAAGTCATATCCATCACCGCTTAATGAGTATAGGATTGACACATAAGCAGACAGTCTTAGCCATTTATAGTGTTTCTGCCATCTTTTCAATTATTGCTTTGCTCTATAATTTTTCTACACTTATTGGTTCTGTTTTACTGACACTTTTTGTGGTCATAGGCGTCATATTGTTTGTAGAACTCATTGGCCTTGTTGGTGAAGATAAACGGTCTATTTTAAATATAATTAAAGAGTTCGTTCGAAAATTAAATAAATAAAAAAACTCACGAATTATTATTATCCATAATTCGCGAGTTTTTTTAATTTGCTGTACTGCTGGTGCTCGTTGTAGATTCTTCGTCTTTGTTTAAAGAGTTTATCAATTCGTTTTGAATAAGATTAAAACTTTCCGGTTTAATCTTAACTAGATCCATTCCTCGTTCTGTAAAACTGGACCATTCAAAGATATGTGTCGTAATCTTGAATGAGTCGTTTAAGCCGGTTTGTGCGATGGCCGTCATATCGCTCATGCGCATATTGGTCTGCATATTGCTACCGGCAGTTTCAGCTATACCGGTATATTTAGTGATGGATCCTAGGTTCAATGCCTTCTCTATGATAGCTTCAATAATCAACTGCTGGCGATGGCCACGTTCTACATCATTGTCGATTTTCCGTGTGCGTGCTAATGCCAAAGCCTCTTCACCGTTCAAAGTCTGCAAGCCTTTTTCTAGAACGATCGAACCCATCTGATCGTTGGAATCCATTTCTTGTATTGCAACAGGGACATCCATTTCGATACCGCCAAGCTCATCTATAATATCCAGAAAGGCGGTAAAATTAAACGTTGCATAATAATGAATAGGAACATCCAGCCATTCTTCAACCGTTTGAACCATAGCGCTCTCCTGCCCGACAGCATAAGCAGCATTGATCCGATCAAAGCGAACGGTTTCTCCTTCATGTTTAATCGGTACGAAGGTATCTCTAGGAATGGAAACCATATTCATCTCATGTGTCATCGGGTTGAGGGTAGCATAGATAATGGAGTCAGCACGGGTTGAACCGAGCTGACGCTCTTCATTATTGTCTACACCTAAAAATAAGAATGAAACTGGTTCATCAATGGGGTTAACTTTCTCAACTGGTCCGTGCCGGTCTATTTCGGCGAATGATGCGTCAATTTCATTTCCAATTGTCGCAAAAAGCTTAGCAAAATAAACTGAACCAATTAATATAAATGTAAACAGTGGAATCAATATACTTAAAATGATGCGTTGCTTTTTCTTCTTTCGATTATTCACGTGTGTTCGAGAAACGTTAGACCGATCTGTTTGGTAAGACAATAGGTTTACTCCTTTGAAGTGAGTTGCAAAACAGTTCTTTACTATTATTATGCTAAATGACTCACGTGTCAATGTATGAAGGAAAACTGACGGAATAAAAAGAGGCAGTTTTCCTAAGTATTTCATGAATCGCACTTATTTTGCAACGATGTTATTTTTTTAATTGGCAACGGGTACTTCTATCCATGCTTTAGCGCCTGTTTCAAAAGTGGCATTCCCACTCGTCCAATCTGTTGTTTCTTTTATAAACAATTCTGCTTTTTCTATAGGAATAAGACAATTAAAGGTTACATCTGCTGTATAGTCAGTTGAATGGACGGTGTAGGCAGAGGACGCTAATAGGTTCTGGAGTTTAGCGCTTACAGGGTAGGAGACAGTAACAGAAACGAATTGTTGAAGCTGTTTTTCAACGATCCCAATATGATTAAGTGTTTCGTTCGTAACTTGTCCGTAGGCACGAATGAGTCCGCCGGTACCTAATTTGGTTCCACCAAAATAGCGTGTCACAACAGCCGTAATATTTTTGACGTTTCTTTTTTTTAAAACTTCCAAAATTGGAACACCGGCTGTACCGCTCGGTTCACCATCATCCGAAGCGCGTTGAATATGATTAGATTCACCAATTAAATAAGCATAACAATTGTGACTAGCTTTAAAATGTTCTTTTTTTATCTGTTCAATAAAAGAGACAGCTTCTTCTTCTGATTCGGTGCGCTTAAGTGTGCAGATAAAGCGAGATTTCTTTATATTTATTTCGTGCGATCCATGCTCACGGATTGTTCGATAATTTTTCATAATTCCGTCCCTTTCAATTAGTCACAAAGTTGGTGTATAATGAAATACATGCTATAGTACAAGGGTGTTTATCAGGTCAACTCTTAAAGAAATGAGGTGAAAAAATGCGTATAGCCATTGTAACAGATAGTACAGCATACTTAAACAAAGAAGAGTATGAACAAGATGATGTTTATTTTGTCCCGTTGTCTGTTATTTTTAAAAATGAAGTTTTCAAAGAAGAAGTGGATATTACATCAAATGAATTTTTTGAAAAAGTGAGAGAATGTGAGCAACTACCTACCAGTTCGCAACCGACAGTTGGAGACTTGACGACACTGTACCAAGAATTACAAGCCAACTATGATGCCATCATCAGTATACATTTATCCAGTCGAATATCGGGAACATTTCAAAATGCTTACAGTGTGGCTAACTCAATAGAAGGCATCACTATTTATCCATATGATTCTGAACTGGCCGGTGCCGGGCAAGCCTTTCTTGTGAGAGCTGCAATGAAATTGGCTAAAGAAGGACAGTCTATTAATGACATCATTGAGCAGCTAGATAAAATTAAAAAAGAATTAGAGATTTATTTTGTTGTCGATGACTTGACCAATTTAATTAAAGGTGGTCGACTTTCCAGAGCTGCAGGCGGCGTAGCTACGGCACTTAAAATCAAGCCCGTTCTGACTTTTAGAGCAGGAGAAATTGTTGCCTACGATAAAATCAGAACTAAAAAGAAAGCCTTGAGAAAAATCGAAGCGTTACTCGAAGAATCAGTATTGAACAAAGATTATCCTATCGTGGCAACGGTCGTGCATGCATATTGTGAAGAAGAAGCTCAAGCGTTTAAGGAACATTTGGAAGCTAAGTTTCCTGAGGTACGATTTACCTTCAGTTTTTTAGGCCCCGTTGTGGGTGTTCATACAGGTGAAGGAGCAATCGGGATGTCATGGACAATGGACATCCACTAAACTATAATTTGCTATTATACTATTATTTTCAAAGCATCAAGCAGTTGATGCTTTTTTTTTTACCCAAAAAAGTCATTTTTTCAATAAAAAGTAAATAATAGTAGTAATCACTTAGTTAAGGAATGAAGAAAAAATGATAGACTATTCGTTAGTATACGGAAGAAGTTTACTGAAAGAAGACATTGACAATGAACTGACTGAAGAAATCAGGAAGCACTTTCAAGCTGAACCTGCTTTTGTCATCAGTAACGGGAGGAAAAGGTGTGCACGCTGTTCAACGTGTTCCGTATCGTCTAAACGGTATCCATGCACATGCGGAAACTGCTGTCTGTATTGTAGAGAATGTATTGCTTTAGGAAAAGTAAGGGAATGTGCTCAGTTGTATTCGCTGCCAGAACCTAATCGGTTTGATGCGTACAAAAAGCCCTATTTAAAGTGGAATGGAAAGTTGTCAGATCAACAAAGTGAAGCTTCCGGGGTGATCACAAAAAGTATCAGTGAAAATAAAGAATTGATCGTTTGGGCTGTTACTGGTTCCGGAAAGACGGAAATGCTTTTTAAAGGGATACAAATAGCATTGGAAGCCAATAAACGTGTCTGCATAGCTTCCCCGCGTATCGATGTGTGTCTGGAACTGGCCCCGCGGATAAAGCGTGTCTTTCCAGAGATCCCGATAGCTGTATTATATGGTGGAGCAGAAGAAGGGTACCGGTATACCCAACTCGTTATTGCGACAACACATCAGCTTTACCGCTTTAAGGAGGCGTTTGATGTGGTTATCATCGATGAGGTGGACGCTTTTCCCTATCATATGAATGCAGGGCTTCATTTTGCTACAAGTAGATCCAGGAAAAGGGTGTCGAGCCTCATTTATTTGACGGCGACACCGGATAAACATATGCAAGAAAGAATAAAGAACAATCTGACAGAGGCAGTTATCTTACCTGCCAGGTATCATGGCCATGCCTTACCGGTTCCAAAAGCAGTGTATCAAAGGAGTGAGTTAGTCAATTATAAAAACGTCGATCAAAGCCGGTTGATCAAACATATGAAACGATTGATCGGACAAGAAAAGCGGTTTTTGATTTTTATACCTACCATAGCATTGCTGGAAAAAATGCAGCCGCTTTTTCGGCGGATTTTTGATAGAGCGACATTCGAATCTGTACATTCCAAAGATGCTGATCGGAAAGAGAAGGTACAGAAGATGAGGAATGGGGAACTGGACTTTCTTGCGACCACAACCATTCTTGAACGGGGTGTCACTTTCGGAAATATAGATGTTATTATCTGGCAGGCGGATCATCATGTCTACACTGAAGCGGCGCTGGTACAAATTTCCGGCAGAGCAGGGCGGTCGAAGGATCATCCTGAAGGGAATGTGACATTCTATCATCAGGACTGGTCACGCGCGATGAAAAAAGCATTGAAACAAATCAGACGAATGAATCGCATAGCTCACACGAGGGGACTAATTCAATGAGTCAGTGTTTATGGTGCCTTGAAAATGTTGAAGATAGTTTTTCGTTTTCTAATCTGCTTTACCGTAATGTCACGCATAACAAAATGTGTGACCATTGTTATAGTCAATTGAAGCCTGTAAGTAAGGGAATTGGCAAGTGTGGCAGATGCGAAAAAATATCAGAGGATAATTTGTGTCCGGATTGTATGAACTGGGAAAAAATATACCCGGATTATGACTTTAAACATCGCAGTTTGTTTTACTATAACGAGTTTGCCAAAGCTTACCTGAAAAAATATAAGGTTATGGGAGATTGCGAGCTGTCGTCTTTGTTTGCTCATGAGTTACGAGCCCACTTGAGACCGATCTCTAAACAGGCCTGTATTATCCCCATTCCTATCAGCCAAGACAGCAAGCAAATGAGAGGGTTCAATCAAATTGAGCTTTTACTAGACAGTGCCGAGATTCCTTATATAACAGCTCTTAAAAACATAGGGCAAGGGGAAAAACAGTCCAAGAAAAACAAAGTTGACCGAATGAAGACGCCGCAACCCTTTGTTCTTGAAACTGAGATGGAACCACTTGTCACAGGCGCTTCGATACTGTTAGTCGATGATCTTTATACGACGGGACGAACGTTGTTTCATGCTGCCGATGCCCTGAAACAGTATTCTCCCAGACGCATTGAGACATTTTCTCTGTTCAGATAATTTAAGTGGTTCGGTAAAGTGTACTTTCGTTGAGAAAGGGAACGCTATCATGTATAATTAAACCAAGCAAACATAATCGTTTTGCTTGGAGATGGTACTGATCAGTGTTTTATGATCAAGACTATACTAGATTTGGAAGGGTGAAGTATTATGCTTAGATACAATGTTAGAGGCGAAAACATTGAGGTGACTCAAGCCATAAGAGAGTACGTAGAAAAGAAAGTCAGTAAGATTGAGAAATATTTTAATGATGTGCCTGAAGCAAATGCACATGTCAATTTGAAAACTTATTCTGATAAAACGGCTAAGGTAGAAGTCACTGTTCCACTCCCATATGTGGTTTTACGTGCGGAGGAAACTTCCCCAGATTTATATGGAAGCGTCGACTTAGTTGTCGATAAACTAGAACGTCAAATGAGAAAATATAAAACAAAAATCAACCGCAAGAACCGTCGCTCACAAGGTGTGGATGTATCTCAACCTAATGACGCTGATTTATGGGCAGACTTAAACATGGATGATGAAGATGAGGAATTAAGCGCATCAATTGTACGAACAAAACGTTTAAGCTTAAAACCAATGGATGCCGAAGAGGCTGTCCTGCAAATGGATATGCTTGGACATAATTTCTTTATTTTTGAAGACGCTGATACTAATGGTACCAGTATCGTTTACAAACGTAATGATGGAAAATATGGATTGATTGAAACGGATTAATTTCAAAAAAAGACGAGCGAATATGCTCGTCTTTTTTTATTGAAAAAAATTGAAAGAGTTGTCTATATTTATGGGAACAAGTCTTTTATTTGAACCTGAATAATGGTATAATTGGACGGTATGATAAATTCCGGATATATAGTAGTAGAAATGAAACAATAGAGGAGATTTATATTCATGGCTCATTTATTAAAAAGGATATTTGAAAACGATAAAAAAGTTTTGAAAAGATACGGTAAGTCAGCTGACAAAATCGAAGCATTAAGTGCTGAGATGGAAGCTTTAAATGATGACGAGTTAAAAGCGAAAACTATAGAATTTAAAAAACGTTACGCAAAAGGCGAAACACTAGACGACTTACTTGTTGAAACATTTGCAACAGTAAGAGAAGCCGCACGCCGTGTTCTAGGACTATACCCGTTTAGAGTTCAATTAATGGGGGGGATTTCCTTACATGAAGGGAATATTTCCGAAATGAAAACGGGTGAAGGGAAGACCCTTACGGCTACGATGCCTGTTTACCTGAACGCTATTTCCGGCGAAGGCGTACACGTCGTCACTGTCAACGATTACTTGGCTACGCGTGATGCAGAAGAAATGGGCGAATTATACAGATGGATGGGATTGACGGTTGGGTTAAACTTGAATGCAAAAACATCTGCCGAGAAAAGAGAAGCCTATCTTTGCGATATCACCTATTCAACGAATAACGAACTAGGGTTCGATTATCTTCGAGACAATATGGTCGTTTACAAAGAACAAATGGCTCAACGTCCACTGAATTTTGCTATCCTGGATGAGGTCGACTCGATCTTGGTCGATGAAGCACGGACACCTTTGATCATTTCTGGCCAAGCAAACAAATCAACATCCTTCTACGCCCGCTGTGATTTCTTCATCAAAGGTCTGAAAGAGGAAGAAGATTACACGATCGATTTATCTTCTAAATCCATTTCATTAACTGAAGAAGGCATTGAAAAAGCAGAGAGCACCTTCCATGTTACCAACCTGTATGACATTGAAAACCAGGCCCTGGTGCATCACATCGATCAATCGCTGCGTGCGAATTATATCATGTTACGTGATATCGATTATGTTGTGGCTGATAATGCAGTGAAAATTGTTGACCAATTTACAGGTCGTCTCATGGAGGGGCGTCGCTATTCAGATGGCCTACATCAGGCAATTGAAGCGAAAGAAAATGTTGAGATTCAAAAAGAGTCTAAAACGATGGCAACTATTACCTTCCAGAACTACTTCCGTATGTATAGAAAGTTGTCTGGGATGACAGGTACAGCGAAAACGGAAGAAGAAGAATTTAGAGAGATTTATAACATGAATGTCATTGCCATTCCGACCAACCGTCCGTTAATCCGTGATGACCGTGATGACTTGCTTTATCCGACACTTGAAAGCAAATTTAATGCTGTAGCTGAAGATATCAGAGAGCGCCACGGTAGAGGACAACCTGTCCTCGTTGGTACGGTGGCTGTCGAAACATCTGAAGTGATCAGCGATCTCCTTAAAAGAGAAGGCATTCCACACGAAGTCTTGAATGCGAAAAACAACTTCCGTGAAGCTGAGATCGTCGTGAATGCCGGACAACCCGGTGCCGTCACGATTGCAACGAACATGGCTGGGCGTGGGACAGATATCAAATTAGGTCCCGGCGTTAAAGAAATGGGTGGATTAGCAGTTATTGGGACTGAACGTCATGAATCAAGACGTATCGATAATCAATTAAGAGGGCGTTCTGGTCGTCAAGGCGACCCTGGAGTTTCCCAGTTTTATCTTTCCCTTGAAGATGACTTGATGAAACGTTTTGGATCTGAACGTATCCGCATGGTCCTTGAGCAACTTAAAATTACCGAAGATGATGCTGTCATTCAAAGCCGAATGATCAGTCGTCAAGTGGAATCAGCACAAAAACGTGTGGAAGGAAACAACTATGACACACGTCGTAACGTACTGAAATATGATGATGTTATGCGTGAACAGCGTGAGGTTATTTATTCTCAGCGTTTAGAAGTGATATTGGAAGAAGATTCACTGAATTATGTTACGGTTCCTATGATCAAACGCACCATAGAACGTTTTGTACAATTGAATACTCAGCAGGAAGACTCTTCAAAATGGAATTTAGAACACATTGAAGATTTTGCGCACACAATGCTGGTTCATCCTGATGATTTATCAGTCGAAGATTTAAAAGGAAAAGAAGCGGGTCAAATCGAGAAAATGTTAATCGATTTATCTCTGGCAAATTATGAACAAAAAACAGCACAGCTTAACGGGAAAGAGCAAGTACTCGAATTTGAAAAAGTGGTCGTCTTGCGTGTCGTTGATAAAAAATGGACAGATCATATTGATCAGATGGATCAATTAAGACAAGGAATTGGCCTGCGTTCATATGGGCAATTCAATCCATTGACAGAATATCAGCAAGAAGGTTTCACCTTGTTTGAAGAAATGATCGGTGAAATCGAGCATGACGTGACTCGTCTATTAATGAAATCTCAAATCAGACAAAACTTGAAACGTGAACAGGCAACACCAAATGGTAATAAAAAACAAGCCCATCGCGCAGCCGAGAAACCGGCTCACTCGCATGATGAGGAAGTACACACACGATTGGGATAATATTAAACCTGGAAAAGGAACGGATAGTTTATCTGTTCCTTTTCAGCTATATAAAATGGAGGCAAATGATGGAAATAAGTGAAATGACAAATAAATTAAATGCAGCAAAACTTAAAGTTGAAGACTTTAGGGGGTCTCTTTGACTTAGAAAAATTAGAAACAGATATCGCTGAATTTGATCAGAAGATGGCTGACCCTACTTTTTGGGATAATCAAGAAGAAGCACAAAAAGTTATTAAAGAAGGCAATGAAAAAAAGGAAGCCTATCAAACTTTTAAAAACATGGAAGAAATGATTGAAGAGGTTGCCATCTTGATCGATATGTTGAGAGATGAAGAAGATGAAGAGATACAATCGGAAATCGAGTCTAATTTAGCTGAATTAGATCAGGTCATCAATCAATATGAGTTAGACATGCTATTAAGTGACCCTTATGATAAAAACAACGCGATCATGGAATTACACCCTGGGGCTGGAGGAACAGAGTCTCAAGACTGGGGCGAAATGCTTTACCGCATGTACACACGTTGGATAGAGAAAAAAGGGCTATCTTACGAGGTCCTTGACTACCAAAGTGGTGATGAGGCGGGAATTAAAAGTGTAACGTTATTGATCAAAGGAACGAATGCCTATGGGTTATTGAAAGCCGAAAAAGGGGTACACCGACTTGTCCGTCTTTCTCCTTTTGATTCAAATGGAAGACGTCACACTTCTTTTGTTTCTATAGACGTTATTCCGGAAATCACCGATGAAATAGATATTGTTATTAATCCAGATGATATTCGTGTTGATACGTATCGTGCGAGCGGTGCTGGTGGACAGCATATCAATAAAACAGACTCAGCTGTACGTATCACTCATAAAGAAACAGGCCTTGTGTAAAAACGCAAATATATTCAAGGTTGATATCGAGGACATTGATCCCTACAGTGCGGGGCAAACTGCATATAAAAAAAT
>NZ_JAWOBT010000098.1:0-5326 GCF_046484155.1 Alkalibacterium sp. | reverse complement strand
ATACAAGATTGAAATCGTTCAACTCTAGAGAAGAGACACCGAGTGATTGCTCGGTGGTACATATTAAAAGGGGATAAGCGACAAATGGGGGATTTAAACTTTAACACAGGCGCGTTTCATTATGGCTCTAGAAGAGAACTTGTCTATGGTAAAAACGGTATGGTCGCCACATCTCATCCCATAGCTGCACAAGTGGGACGAGATATATTAAAAGCCGGCGGGAATGCCATTGATGCGGCCGTCGCTACAGCGGCTACTTTAACGGTAGTCGAACCGGGTTCAAATGGAATAGGGGGAGACAGTTTCAGTATCATCTGGAAAGATAATGAAATGTTCGGATTAAATGCGAGTGGTCCTTCGCCCAAAGGATTGGAACCGGCAGCTTATTTAGATAAATCGGCACCTTTTCCAACATATGGATTAAAACCGGTGACAGTTCCAGGTGTCCCTGCCGGCTGGGCAGAATTAATAACAAAACACGGGAACTTATCATTAGCAGAAGTGCTCGAACCCGCAGCTAAGATTGCTGAAGAAGGTGTCGTCATTTCCGATACGGTCCATCATGCCTTCAAAAGGTCATATACACGGTTCAATAAAGAAAAAGAACAGTTTCCGGAATTGAATTCCTGGTTTGATGTTTTTGCACCGAAAGGACGCGTGCCAAACGTCGCAGAAGTGTGGTCTTCAAAGGGTCATGCCAGAACTTTGCGTCTCATTGGTGCAACGAATGGTAGCAGCTTTTATAAAGGAGAAATAGCTGAAGCTGTCGTTTCTTTTTCAAAAGAGTTTAAGGGTTATCTGGATAAAGAAGATCTGGCAGGTTATCAGCCGGAATGGGTCACGCCTGTTAAGGTGAATTACAAAGGGTTTGATGTTTGGGAAATGCCGCCGAACGGACAAGGCGTTGTCGCTTTAATGGCTTTGAATATATTGAATAATGTAGAATTAAATGGGAAAGACAGTCCTGAAACGATACACAAGCAGATTGAAGCCATTAAATTAGCCTTTTCTGACGGCCAATTGACCATCGCCGATTCGAATCATATGAAAATGAACGTTTCCGATCTCTTATCTGAGACCTATGCAAAAGAGCGGGCAAAGTTAATAACTGACGAAGCCATCAGTGCACAGCCAGGCTTACAGGATGATTCAGGAACCGTTTATTTGGCAACGGCAGACAATGAAGGAAATATGGTCTCTTATATTCAAAGCAATTATATGGGCTTTGGCTCAGGAGCAGTGGTTCCAGGGTACGGGATCAGTTTGAATAATCGTGCTCTCGGTTTCAACCTACAAGAGGGACATGTGAATGCGTTAGCGCCAGGGAAGCGGCCGTTTAATACGATCATACCTGGTTTTTTAACAAAAGATAATCAGGCTGTTGGGCCTTTCGGCGTAATGGGGGGCCATATGCAGCCTCAAGGCCATTTACAAGTGTTGCAATCCATGATAGATTTTCGGATGAATCCCCAAGACGCTTTGGATGCACCAAGGTGGCAATGGATTAAAGGAAATAAAGTCATCGTAGAACCAGCGATGCCTTTATTCCTTATCGACGAATTGAAGCGTATGGGACATGCTGTTGAAGTAGAATTAGTGAAAGGCCATTTTGGCAGAGGTCAGATCATTTTAAAAACATCGGAGAATACCTATGTGGGTGCTACTGAACCACGTACCGATGGAATGGTTGCGGTATGGTAATGTTATTTAGTGATTCTTTGAAAAAATGGAGGAGAACGTATGGCGATTTTAGCATTTGATATTGGCGGTTCAGCCGTTAAATATGGCATATGGAACGAAGATCAGTTGATCGGAAAAGATAAATTTAAAACACCGAAGACTTGGGAGGAAATGAAGCAACAATTAGTGATCGTTAAAAAGAATGCTGAAAAAAACGTCACTTTAGAAGGAGCCGCCTTTTCTGCTCCGGGGGCAGTAAACCAGAAGGCTAGGCAGATAGAAGGCGTAAGTGCAATCGAGTATCTGCACTTTTTCCCTATTTACGATGAACTCGAAGAGGCTTTCGACTTGCCTGTATCATTTGAAAATGATGCGAATAGTGCGGGACTAGCCGAAGTATGGAAAGGTTCAGCGAAAGATAATGATACCGTCCTCTTTGTTGTTATAGGAACTGGGATCGGCGGGGCAGTTATAGTGAATAAAGAAGTGCATCATGGGCCGCACTTGTCTGGTGGAGAATTCGGGTTTATGCTCCTTAACGAAACGCAGAGCTTTAGCGAATTAGGTACAGCTGTTAGAATGGCTATGCGCTATGCCGATCGAAAAGGGTTATCTCATGATGAGATTGATGGGAAACAAGTTTTTGAGTTAGCTGAAGAAGGCGATCCGGTAGCCAAGGAAGAAGTCGACAAGTTTTATTCATATCTGACAAGGGGTCTCTATAACATTGCCTACTCGTTTGATCCTGAAAAAATAATTATCGGTGGCGGTGTATCCAATATGGATGGTCTCCTTGATCGTCTGAACTTAGAGATGATAGACTTGCTTAATCGTATCAAATATAAAATATTCCGTCCGGAACTGGAGCTATGCACATTCAGAAACGATGCTAATTTAATTGGCGCAGTATATAATTTTTTGCAAAAAAATGATAAGTTAACAAGTGACTAAGGAGAATTCAGATGAAAATGATGAATGATGATACTCTTTTATTTATTGGAGACAGCGTTACAGATGCAGGTCGTGATAGACTCGATCCGGCTGATCTCGGACAAGGTTTTCCTTTATTGATTTCAGCTTACCTCCAAACACTGTTCCCAGAAAAAAGATTGGCCATTTTAAATAGAGGCATTGGCGGAGATAAGCTGAGTGATGTTAAAAACAGATGGGAAGAAGATTGTTTGGATCTGAATCCAGATATCGTGACCTTGCTCATCGGTATCAACGATACATGGAGAAGTCAGGAGAGTAAACACATAGCGACTGAAGCAGAGATGGAAGGATTTGAATCCGATTATCGCTTTTTACTCAAGTCTCTTCTCCAGCGTACGGATGCACGTGTGATATTAATGGAACCTTTTGTTCTTCCTTATCCAAAAGATCGGGTGAATTGGCGTAAAGATTTAGATCAGCGCATTCAAATTGTCAGGAAAATGGCGAAAGAATATCAAACGGAATTGATTCCGTTAGATGGATTGCTCAATGCGCAGGGAATAAAGAACAGCTTCAGCTACTACACGGGCGAAGATGGTGTCCATCCGACTTTAGCGGGGCATGGTTTGATTGCTAAGGCATGGATCAATGCTATTGTGGAAAAAAAGATGTTGTAAAGCAGCGGAATATATGGTAATATAATTTTATGCGATGAGTCGAATGTTTCCACTTTTTGTGGAAACTTCAAGCACGGTACAGATGTTAAATCATCACAACGGGAAGTTGGTATTGGAGATCAAACGCTGTGAACGCGAGATCTCGCCTACAATGTAGGTTGCGTTAGTGCGGACAGGCCAAACTGTCCGCACTTTTTTTTTGCACTTAAATACCCTTAGCCATTAGAGTTACCTCAATGAGTTAGACCTTTAAGGTTCTATAATAAATCGTGCTGGTGAGTTCTAACGAACGCGCTGGCTCGATTAATTATAGAGCCTTTTTTGTGCACTAGCCTAAAGCATTAAATTGAGTGAAAAAGTCACCTGAAAAAACTATTGCTTTTAATTGGACAGTAAGTTAGTATATGTATGTAACGCGCGTTAGTTTGTAAGGCGAACAAACTAATATATTTTTTCGCTTAATATGTAAACGCTTTATATCGGCTGTTTCTATAAGTTAGAACTTCCAATTAAAGGTTTAACTTATACTGCAAGATTAAAAATAGAAGAAGGAAACTAAAGGAAGGAGTGCTATCGAAAAAAATAGGCTACTACTGATTGGTATTTAAACTGAATTTGGAGGGATATTCATGATAAATAGAAAATGGTTTTTAAGTTTAGCAACAATGTCAGCACTTACTTTGGCAGCATGTGGTAATGGAGACACGACGGATGAAGGAACAACCGATGAGGATGTTGCAGAAACAGAAGAGGGAGAAGAAACTGCAGCGCCAACCACAGGTGGCGAAGGTGTCTTGGACGTCTGGACATTTACAGATGAAGCATCCACTATGATCAATGATTACTATCTTGAAGAATTTCCTGACTTAGACTATGAGATCAATATTTCTGAAATTCCAACAGAAGAGTTCGAAACTCAGTTAGATCCTGTTTTCGGAACTGATGATGCACCGGATGTTATTTTTGCAGAACAGGCTTTTGTTAAAAAATACGTTGAATCAGGTATGCTCGTTGACTTAAGCCAGTACGATGGAATTATGGAGGGTGCAGAAGCTACTTTCGATTACGTTAAAGAAATCGGTACGCAAGCAGATGGCACATTTGTCATGAACTCATGGCAGACAACACCGGGTGCTTTCTTCTACCGTCAAGACTTGGCGAGTGAACATTTAGGTATTGAATCACCCGAGGACATGCAGGCAGCGATTGGTAACTGGGATGGATTCCTGGAGACGGCCCGCGAACTCAGAGATGCAACAGACGGTTCAATTTATATGGTTTCAGGACGTGAGGACTTGAATCATCCTTACTACATGTCTCGTGATCAGGGCTGGGTTGTTGATGGTGAATTAGTTATCGATGATCAAGTATACGAACTGCTAGACACAGCTAAAATAATGGTCGATGAAGGTTTGATGATGGATGCTGAACCTCGAGGCGAAGAATATTTTGCTGCCATGAATAGTGATGAAGTAATGGGATACAGCTTACCAACGTGGGGGATGCATTTCTGGTTGAAACCAAATGCAGATGAAACTGCTGGTAACTGGAGAATGGTCACAGGTCCTACTTCATACTTCCGTGGCGGAACATGGATCGGTACAACTCAAACTTCGGACATGCAGGATGAAGCCGCTCAATTAATTGAATGGTTGACAACAAATGAAGACTTTATGACAACCTGGGCAAGTGACACAGGAGACGTTGTGTCTAATGAAAATGTTGTAGAGGAAGTTCGTGGAGACTATGAGGAAGAATTCTTGGGTGGACAAAACCATTATGATGCTTTTGCTGATGCAATTCCAAATATTGATGGTTCCATAATAACTGAATTTGACCAAGGAATTGCTGGAGCCTTCGATGACTTAGCATTGACTCCTTATTCTAAAGGTGAAGTAACTCAAGAAGAAGCAATTGAAGCCTTTAAGTTAGAAGTACAAAACTTATATCCAGATATTCAAGTAGATTAATAATAGTATAAAAGTGTAGCATAATGAGAGTGCAGCTGAACGATTCTATTTCTAAGAAGTGTTCAC
>NZ_JAWOBT010000057.1:0-3499 GCF_046484155.1 Alkalibacterium sp. | reverse complement strand
GCCGAGGAATATGATCCCGAAACCGGTGAGTTTGCAGGCGAACTCAATCATACCTATAAAAAAGAGAGACTAAATTTAGTCTCTCTAAGAACATATATAAAGTGAGTATTGAATCTTTAATCGTAATAGACTTCATCTAAAAACAACCCTTGAGAAGGGACGGTTCTTCCTCCGTCACTTCGGATGCCGCTCTTGAAAACCTCATCAATTACTTCCAGCTCCATAGTTCCAGCACCGATATCGAGGATGGTCCCCATTATGATTCGGACCATCTTATGCAGGAAGCCTTCTCCTGTGAAGGTAAAGTGCAGCATGTTTCCTTCTTTTTCGATTGTTATATTTTCCAGGGTTCTGACGGTCGTTTTTTTCGATTTCTTGATTGCTGAATAACCGACAAAATCGTGTCTACCGATGAATTTAGAACAAGCTTCTTGCATTTTATCGATATCCAGAGGCTCAGGAAAATAGAAACTGTAGTTACGTTCGAATGCGGAAGGAATCATATGGTTCAAAACATAGTAACTGTACTGTTTTCCACTGGCATGATAGCGAGAGTGGAACCGTTCAGGCACTTCTTCCAGTTTTTTGACGATAATGTCTTGAGGAAGATTGTGTATCAGAATTTTCTGCATTTCCCCCAGATCCATTGTGGACTCTGTCTTGAAATTGGCGATTTGTGCTCTGGCATGTGTTCCGGCGTCAGTGCGTCCTGAGCCTACGATCTCAACGTCAGCCTTTGTCAGTTGTGAAAGGACGTTCTCGATTTTCCCCTGAATCGTCTTGTCTGAATCTCCAAGACGCTGCCAGCCTAAATAGCGGCCGCCATCATATTCAATCGTCATTTTTATGTTTCTCATTGTATCCCTCTTCATCATTTTATTTTGCCTATCTACTGATCTGGTTTACTATTAATACGATTATAAAGTGCTCTCTTATAATCCCATAAATCAGCCGAAAAACCTAATCAACATAATGAACAAGTCGTTTATTTTTGTGTAAGAGCGAGACACCTTCTAAAGCGATATCGCATGTCTCTCTATGATATACTAAATTTGAAGACTCAAGATGAAGAATTGAAAAACTATGCAGTACATACAATTGATTTCGGGAAAATATTTTCAAGAAAAGAGGAGATTACAATGAAAATACACACTGGAAAAGAAAAATGGAATCGAGCCGCAGCTTTATATGTTCGCATGCAGGTGTTTGTTATGGAACGAAGTATTCCGCTCAAGGAAGAATTTGATACAGAGGATCATGACGAAACGATCTATGTGGTTATTTATGATGGGGAGAAACCTGTGGCAACCGGACGATATAAACAGATCGACTCAGACACCGTCCGCCCTGGGAGAATCGCAGTTCTCAAAGAGTACCGGAAAAAAGGATTGGGAGAATCAGTGGTGAAAGAACTGGAAGACTTGGGTAGAGAGCAGGGATGTACGACATCAGTCATACACAGCGAACTAAGTGCAACCGGTTTTTACGAAAAACTGGGTTACACGAAAGTGTCTGACATCTATTATGAAGACGGCGCACCGTGCGTAACTTTGAAAAAATCGCTGTGAAAAGAGGAACCAGCAAGAGTGATTTTGTGTTGCATTAAAATCTATAAGAATAGAGTGACTAGAGAAAAAATATTCATTGCGTAATAAACGCTCAGTCATCATCCTTTAGCAGGTATTTAGAAGTATAGTAACTGAATAGTGTTGCGATAAATAAAAGAATGGAAAACAATGTCAAACGTCCGTCTAAAGCGATCAATTGCCAGATGAAAAAGAGTCCGAATAGTATATAAAAGGCAATTATGACAAAATATAATATTTTCTGTTTCAAGGTGATCAGTCCTTTCCGTATGGATCATCTTTATTAAAGGTGTTTTCATAAAAATGCATGCGTAAAACAGGATCCCACATCATTGATCGGTGAAGAGGTATATTTAAAAGCAACACAACTGGATTCATGATCACTCTCCTCGATTAAATAGTATACATATATAATAACAATGATAACGTATTCATTGTAGCGATAAGCTTGATTATATTCTTAAGCTCTTTTGTGGGTTTTTACATAAAACGGTCAAAGAATGGAGGAACAAGCATGGACTATAGAATTGTAGAGAAAGACCCCATTAAATTGATAGCCAAGGTCGAACAGTTTCCAAATGAGACAATTACTGACCAAGAAAATACAGAGAATACGATTCCTGAATTTTGGCAGAGAAGCATGGCCTCAGACGTTATGGAGGTTTTAAGGGAACACTCGGCGACAGCTGATATGTATGGGGTATGTGCACCCATTTCAACAGACAGGGACTATTTTGATTACGGGATTGGCATGCTGCATGATGGAAGTGAGGTTCCCCAAGGTTATCGTGTGTGGGAATTGACATCCAGATTATGGGCAGTTTTTCCATGTATAGGAGATGATCCTACATGCATCAGTGACACATGGGATAAAATCAGCACAGAATTCAAACGCGATGCAGACTACAGAATAGTTGACGAGACGGATTTTGAATTTTACGAAGAGGGAAAGCCGGGCGAACTTTTTTGTGAAATATGGATCCCTGTTGAGAAAAAATCAGAATAGAATGAGGCAATACAAAAAGCATTCGGCCACGTAGTGAATCTGAAATTAAAGATATATTTAAGAACAAATAGAAGGCCTTTTCTTTTTAAGAAAAGGCCTTCTATTTATCATTTATTAAACTGGTTATATGAGTGAAAACAAAAGTGAATAATCATTAAAGGCAATAAAACGAGAAAGTTAATCAAATTTAGAATTAGCTCTTGCGTATGATTATGTAAACTGTTACATTATTATGTAAGCGCTACTTTTTTGGCTTGTTGTTTCTAAAAAGAGTGAGCATAGCTAGCTGTTTTTTTAACTTCAATTATTAACTATAAACATATATTACAAGGGGTATAAACATGGAAAAAAGAGAGAAGATTGTTTTTGGTTTCAAATCAGTAATTGCATTCTATTTAATTTTTATGGTTCTAAATATGAGTCCAGTTGATCAGCTGAATATCTGGATGCAAATGGCCATTGCTGCCCTTATTGGCTTTACCATTAACGATATAATTGATAAACTATTGAATCTATTTGTCAGCAAGGAAAAGAAAGCGAACGATCAAGTTTGAATAGTCGTAATATTTGCTTATCGTCGATACATAAAAACGCCCCTTTCCATTTTCAGGAAGAGGGCGTTTTGTTTAGTGTTTATTATGCTGATTGTGTTTGTCTATGCGCTTTAACTGCTTCGGAAACTTGAACGCCGTATTGAGCAACTGTCCAAACCAAGAATAGTATAAATGGAATGAAGAACAATAACGATCCTCTGACAGGAGCTAAAGAAGCCACGTGATAATAGACGAGCGTGACGCCTGAAGTCATAAACCCATTGATATAAAGAGTTAATTGAGACAAGACACGTAGTTTACTCATGACATAACTGACTCCGGCTAAAACAAATGCGGTTAGAGCAGCGTAGCCA
>NZ_JAWOBT010000005.1:0-2902 GCF_046484155.1 Alkalibacterium sp. | reverse complement strand
CAATTTCCTTAGTATTTTCGAAATGTCGTCTATTTTCGCTCAATGTCGGACGAGGTGCTTTTTCGTGCCATTGATGTTCGATCAGCGGTTCATCTAACCATACTAAATCATAGTCATCACGCTTTGCCCGTCTTGCTATATCTGTGTCTTCGTTACCCCAGTAAGTATAAAATTCGTCATAACCTTTAACTTTCTTAATCCAATCTACATCAACCCCGAAGCAAGCCCCGTAGCCAGTCTTTGGGTGCAATCTCATAAACTCACCGTCTTCATCTAGGTCTATACATTGGCATAGCACGACTGTTTTTTCTATAACAATTTCATTTTTTACTTCTTCGATAAAATTAGGTGCAAATATATTATCTATATCTGAAAACACTACATACGGCGTAGTTACTAGTCTGAATCCGATATTATAGGCTCTTGACTTATTCCAGACTTCTGTGTCTTTTCTGACGGCTACAAATCCCTGCGTAAAGACTTCTGGATACCACGACAAATCATCGCTACCATAATCAACGACTATAATCTTACAGTCTTGGTTTCTTAGACTTTCCATACACTTTTCTGACCGTTCTCTATCACGATTCTTAATCGCAAAGATCATCGTTATCATATATCTTTGATTCTAGTTATCATTTTTTCAAAGTGGAATTCTTTGCTCGGTTCAGCAAATTTCTTTTCTTCCAATGCCTGCTTCAATTTATCCGATAGGTCGTCGGCGTCTTTCATTTTAGCTAGGTATATATTCTTAGCTTTAGCGTAATCTCTTATTTCTCTGAATGTCGGGTAATCATAACCGACGAACGGTGTACCGCAGGCTATCGCTTCAGCTACATACATACCAAATCCTTCAAACATCGACCCGTTTATAATTACTCTCGCCTGTTTTATCATTTCGAATTTTGTCTTGTCATCGACCCGTAAGTGAAAGTCGACATCGGCGTCGTACTCTTTGACATACTCTTGAGCTTTTTCTTTGATTCCATTAACCGAGGATATAACTTTTAGCTTGATATCGTTCTCTGCACAAGCCTTGACACAGTCCTGAAATCGTTTGTGTTTAACTAACCTCGAAATAAATAGTGCATAATCCTGACGCTCTTGGTCTTCGGTTTGTTCTAGTATGATTGAATTGATGCACGGATAGACTGGGTGAACTTCCTCTCTCTCTTTGCCTAGCCAGTCGTATATATATTTAGATGTTTCATTGCAGAGTGAGATCACCTGTGCGTCTGTTTCTCGCAATCCTTTGACTAGGTGTGTCCAACCAGTATACTTTCGCTTACCTATGAATTTATCCATCATCGGAAACGGGTCAAAGATTAGCACATAAGCTGGCTTGTTGTGCTTTTCTGCCTGTTTGATAGCATTGACGCCACCGTGTATAGGTGAGCCAATATAAACATCGGATTTGGGGATTTTAGCGGTTGCTAGCTGTGAGGCTGTCTTCGATACAATTTTGAATTTTGGTTTTTTGTATTGATCAAATTCGTGTGAAAATACTGCCTTGCGGTTTGAATAAATAGTTACATCGTGTCCTAATTCCAATAGTGCCGAGATCATAAAATAAGCATAATACCGACCACCCGTGATATGACCGACATCTTCGTGAATGAATGCTATCTTTTTAGGTTCTTTGAATATAGGATTATCAACCGCAGGCGGTGGATATGCAGGTAGCACGATCACGCCCTTGTTGTAGGTTTTTATTTTCTGCGGTGGTTTGATTATTCCTTCTCGAAGTAGGTACTTGTCGTATTGCCTGACTATTGATTTAGTTTTGTTTTTTAGCGGTTTTCTGTATTTCTCCCAAGTTTCATCGAAGAATTCATCTAGTCTTTGGTTCATCATTTCTTTCGTCGTAGATTTTTAATAACCGCTGTTCTAACTCGTCGCGTTTTTGTTCTAGTTTATATAATTCTGTAATAATGTCTGCTATTTCTAGTTTTTCTTCGGTTGTCATCTTAGTTTTTTGAATAATTTTTCCGTTGCTTCCTTGTCGTATTCTATTTCCATGTGGCATTTTAGACATAGTAATAATACCTCATTAAAGTCTGATAGTTCTTCAACCGTCTGATAATACCTGCGTTTTTTCTTGTGTGCAAATGTCAGTCCGAAAGTAGAACCGCACCTTTCGCATCTAAATATCCCTTTTTCCTTAAATAGTTCTTTCAAAGCGTTATTAGCTTTTTGGTTCATTTTAGTTCTGCTAGGCTTAGACTTACCTATTTGATCTGATTTTGAGAGCATTGTTCTACCATTATAACCAATTTATTTTCACCTGTTTCTGGATAGACCCTTTTTATTATTTCTGGGTTTTCAAACGGCGTGTCGTCCTTTAGTATTCCTGCTTTCATTAAACCGTCTACTGCTAGCTTATCGTCCAGATTCGATGTATCAATTACTCGCCTGCCTTTGAAGTACGCTTCCAGAGTTACTCTTGCAGGGTCGATCTCTGTTTTATCTTTTGCATAGAACATTATCAGCTCTGCTATTTCGTCTCTATATTTTTGATATGTTCTCCAATGTCTGTATGCGGTCTTATTCCTCGATTTCGCTCTGTAATCTGGTATTACTATTTTGCAACTCATTATCCCTTCCGTGTATTTTGGTTATATGTATATTTAATCCTTTTTTAGTATCGGATGTAAAGCTACAATACGGACATTGATACGGTAGAGTGAACCATTTTTTAATCGTTTTTAGAATTTTCATTTTTCCCTTTCATGTTTCTTTTTATTGACCGCTCGCATTGTCGGCGGTATTCTTCCATTTTCTTTCTTAATCTTTGCTCCCCTAGGTAATGCTTAATTTTCATGAGTTGTTCTTTATAGCCCTCTAACTTCATTTTGAGTCCTTTGATATTTTGTTAACGCTTTTAATCACCTCATTGAGTTTA
>NZ_JAWOBT010000133.1:0-86788 GCF_046484155.1 Alkalibacterium sp. | reverse complement strand
TAATCAATGCACGTGATATAAGACATATTCGACGTCAGTATTCGAATAAATGAAAATCTATAGAGAGTTACCCAGAGGTTATTCCTCAAGTAACTTTCTATAGATTTTTTCACTTTCTTATACGACTTGATGGATCTAATTTTTTCTCTACCCATGCCAATACTAAATCTGCGATAATTGCCATCAGTGCAGTAGGTATAGCCCCAGCTAAAATGATAGCACCGCCACTTGATGCATTCACTCCACGTTGTATAATGTCACCTAAACCGCCGGCTCCGATAAACGTTCCGATTGCTGTTACACCAATGGCAACCACCAAAGCATTCCTAAGACCAGCCATAATTACTGAAAGCGCCATAGGCAATTCTACTTTGTAGGTCAGCTGAAAGCGTGTCATTCCCATACCTTTCGCGGCATCTAACAGAGCATTGTCAACATTTTTTACACCCGCATACGTATTTTTTAGTATAGGTAATATTGAATACAGAAATACAGTAATGATTACCGTAGTAACACCTATGCCAAATCCAAGCATCAGGATCGAAAGTAAGGCTAAGGAAGGAATCGTTTGAATGACATTCGCTGCACCAACTACCCAATCTGCTAATTTCGCATGTCTTGCTATCCAAAATCCCAGGGGTATTGCAATAATAGCAGCAAATAAAACGCCGTAAATTGATATGAGAAAATGTCTGATAAATTGTTCCCATAAATACGGACCATTTTGTTGGACATAATAAATTAATTGTTGCAGAATATTCATTTGTGAGATCTGATCTAATCCTTCAATATTTAACATTTTATTCACCCCCTACTGGTTCAAGATAAGGCTCACTGTCCTCAAAATAATTATTTGCTTCTAAAAATTTCCTTGCTACAGTTGCTGGTTCGATTAAATATTCATCAGCCGTAAAATTCAATTCCTGCATGACGTCTGTTTCTATTTTCCCTTCCAGCTTCAATAATATCTCATCTACTATAGGATACTTCTCAATAGTTTCATATTTGGCAGAAGGACTCGCATCGTAAGGTGGGAAAAAGTTCAAATCATCTTCCAAAAATACCAAGTCATAGCTTGCAATACGTCCATCTGTTGAATATCCCAACACAACATCCATATCGCCCGACTGTACAGCGTCGTATACGAGCCCTATCTCCATAGGGTAAACAGTATCAAATTCAAAGTCATAGGTTTCTAAGAAGGCTCGATAACCATCTCCTTCTCGTTCCATCCAGGAATTATCTACGCCCGCTGTCAAATCATCAGCTATCGATGTTAAGTCACTGATTGTTACTAAATCATGTTCCTCAGCCAACTCACTGGTCACTAAGAAAGCATATGTGTTTTCAAAACCATATGAAGGGTAATACTTAATGTTATATTGTTCAAGAAATCCCTTAGTCACCGCTGCTCTTGCTTCGTCAGGATCCGTTATAGGCGACATTCCCAGGTCTCCTGTCAAAGCTGTACCTGTATAAGTTGCAGCCGCTATATCAGCGTCATTTCCTACTAAGGCTTGATTAACCATAGTTGAAGATCCCAAATTCTGGATAACCTCAGAGTTCATGTCGGTATAATGATTAACCATTCCTTCTACGATATAACCCAATATCACCATTTCAGTCGATGACTGTGTGGCTATTCGGATATTTCCTTCGTCTGAGATGCCAGTCCCTAAACCAGGTAGAGAGCAGGCTGTCAAAAAGAGGGTCGATACAGTTAGTAATCCATATTTACTCATTCTATTCATTTTATCAGCCCTTTCTTCATCCTGCTGCTCTATTTCGAGGTGTGACTTTCTTTTCTATTTTCCCTAATATGAAATCAACTAGTAACGCTAGGATAGTTACTGGGATCGTTCCTCCAATAATTAATTCGGGAATATATAAATTCAACCCATTAAAAATAAAGTCTCCGAGTCCCCCAGCACCAATATATGATGCCAGTGCCGCCCAGGCTATGACATATGTCCCAGATAATCGTATGCCTGCCATGATAACCCCCGCTGCTTGGGGAAGCTCAACTTTACGGACCAGTTGGCTTTCGGTCATACCCATCCCTCGCGCAGCATCCACTAGATCAGGATCAACATTTTTCATGCCCGTATACGTATTTCTTAAAATAGGTAGAAGTGAATAAATAAATAGTGCGATGATTGCCGGCACCCGACCTATTCCAAATAGTGGAATCATTAAGGCAAGCAGTGCTAAGGAAGGTACTGTTTGTAATATAGAAGCCATACCTATAAATATTGTAGCCAATACATTGGTTCTTGTAAGTAAGATTCCAACGGGAACTGCTACGAGTACACCTAATCCTAATGCAACCATTGATATATATAAATGTTCCCAAATCAACCGCATCATTTGAGAACCATAATCAGCAAAAAATTCAGCCATGTCTTCCCCTCCTTATTCAGAATCTTTTAGTGACATTTTTTCTAACGGGACACTTTCGGATGCTTCGTTATCGCCCCATATAGTATTATAAACGATGTCCACTAGTGCGGTTCGAGTAACTAAACCTTGTAATTTCCCTTCTTCGTCCACAATTGGAATGCTTTTAAATTCTCGTTTCAGCAAACGGTCTGCTACATTTCCTAGCAGTGTACCTGATTTAACATAATATACATCCGTCATAATTTCCTGTATTGTTGCAGCTTTTTTTCTGTTCCGGTTAATACTTTCAAAATCAACGACACCCTGAAGATGACCTTCTACATCTGTAACGAGTAATGTATCTACCCGTCGAGCTTGCATTTGTTTAATGGCTTCGCCCAAGGTAGCTTCGCTTTTCACAGTTATAGGTTTCTTGATCATTACCTGATCCACCGTCTGCATAGTTGCCGTTTGCTGTAGTCTGTCTTCGCCTAAGAAACTCTCGACAAATGCATTCGCCGGATTAGCTAGAATGTTATCTGGCGTATCATATTGAACGATTTTACCTTCTGACATGATAGCGATTCTATCAGCTAACTTTAATGCTTCATCCATGTCGTGTGTGACGAATACCACAGTACGTCCCATTTCCTCTTGTAAGTTTTTAACCAGTTCTTGTAATGCTTCACGAGTAATCGGATCTAGGGCTCCGAAAGGCTCGTCCATCAGAATGATATCCTGATCTGCTGCTAGAGCTCTGATAACTCCAATTCGCTGTTGTTGTCCGCCGGAAAGTTCTTGTGGATATCTGTCTAAAAATTCCGTAGACATATCTACTTTTTTAAGTAAACTTTCGGCTGATTTCCTCATTTTTTCTTTGTCCCATTTTAAAAGTTTTGGAACCATGACGATATTTTCATAGACAGTCATGTGCGGCATTAGTCCAGTCTGCTGGATAACATATCCGATTCTTCGTCTCAGATTAACAGCATTTTCATCTTTAATATTTTTATCATCAATTATGATCTCACCTGAAGTGGACTCGATCATTCGATTTATCATACGCATCGTGGTTGTTTTACCACTACCAGAAGTTCCAATCAGGACCACAAACTCTCCTTTGTTAATTTTAAACGAAATATCGTCAACAGCTTTCGTACCATCTCCATAAACCTTTGATACATTTTTGAATTCAATCATGATCATTACTCCTTTTGGGTATCTAGTTAAAATATCTATTACGCAAGCATACTCATGTGATGGATTACATATAAAAAATGCCTGATATCTGATTAATCTTTAGAAAAATCAGTTATCGGGCAGTTAATACGTTCAACTACCTGTATCGAATTTACGCGCGTATTATTAAATAATACTGCATTTAATATCCTTATATATTATTACAAAAAGATGACTTTAAATCAAATCACTCCAGCTTTTTCATGAAATTATAAATCAACAAGAAGACCAGCATTCAATGCTAGTCTTCTTGTTGATTTATAAAATTGGAGAAAACAAGCGACTAAACTGCTGTTTAAAAACTTCCCACTTTGAGTAGTTATCTATAATATCTTGCGTTAATAAATAGGAGTATTTCAGATCCTCGTCAAAGAGCTGGAGCTGTTCTTTTGCTAAAAGCCGATCATAGATAAAGGCATTTACTTCAAAATTAAGTTTGAAACTCCTGATATCAAAATTAGCCGTTCCCACAGACAATAATTCACCATCGATAACGATTGTTTTAGAGTGTAAAAAGCCGTTATCATAGATAAAAACTTCAGCACCATAATGAAGCAGATCCTCAGCATAACTTAACGTCGCACGATAGATGAAAGGATGGTCAGGTTTATTAGGAATCATAAGCTTGACATGTATACCCGATAATAAGGCTATCTTTAATGTTTCCATTAGAGCCTCATCTGGAATGAAATAAGGCGTTTGAATATGAACTGACTCTTTAGCCATACTTATCATTTTGATGAAACCTTTTTTTATCGCATGCATTTCATTGTCGGGACCACTGGAAACTATCTGCATGTCGGTAGAGCCTTTTAAAACTGAAAAAGGAAAATATTTCTCATCGTATTCAACGGTTGCCTTCTTTACCGATGCGTTCCAATCCATCAAGAATCGTGTTTGCAACGTGAGTACCCCATTCCCTTCAATTCTCAGGTGAGTGTCACGCCAGTAACCCATTTTTTCGTATAACCCTAAGTAATCGTCTCCGACATTGAAACCACCCGTATATGCTATTTCCCCATCAATGACTACTATTTTCCTGTGATTTCTATAATTGAGACGTAAATTGATAAGGAAGAATTGTGAACCGAGAAAAGCTTCTGCCTGACCACCATATTCTCTTAACCGGTCAAAGAAATGTTTTCCTAATACCCTAGCACCGACAGGGTCAAAAAGCACTTTTACTTGGACACCTTGTCTGGCTCTTTCTTCGAGCGCATTTACAAGCTTTTTCCCTATGTCATCTCCTCTGAAAATATAATAAGTGACATGAATATGATGCTCAGCTTGACTGATATCTTCCAGCATCTGGTCAAACTTTTCTTTCCCGTCACTGATCAGCGTGACTTTATTTCCTTTTGTTAATACAGCTTGATTACTTTCTAGAAATAAACGAATCAATTCAAACGTTTTATCTTGATATAAGGACTCCGGAACATCTAAATTCTCCGATTCAATTAATTTTTTTTGTGATTCAACCAACTGGGCCATCCCAATTCTCTCTTGAGATTGAATATCAAATATTTTTTCTTTGGAAATCTTTCGCCCTAAAAACAAATAAATAATAAAGCCAAATCCAGGCAACATTGTGATAACTAATAACCAGGCCCATATCGCTGCGATATCTCTTTCTTTTTCTCGAAAAACAGTGAATATAGCCAATACTGAGTTAAGAAATATGACTATCCAAAAAAGTGTAGATATAATATTCATTTATGACTCCTTCTAAAAGCCTCTATTTACTTCATTTTACATTAGTCCCACTATTCCAGTCCAGTATAAAAGAAAGTTATAGATCATTTATTTTTAGGATGAAAAATAATCCGGGAATTCTTATATAACATCAACATGACCACCATGGTAACTAACGCAGTCACTATCATGCTTAAACCATTCATTACAAGCGAGAACAAGAAAGCACTCAGCCCCCACAAAGCATAATCACCCCAGAATATCCAGCCAGCAATAAAATGCCAAAAATAGCGGCCCAAAGCACCCGCCAATACAGCAATCAGGATGTAAAACTGAACCATTTTATTATTGTTTAAAGCGATATTCCGAAGAATTTCTTTACTGTAAAATCCGGCTATTCCAACAAATGTGTAGGCTAATGTGTACTCTATAATAACTTGATAAATATTCAACATATAAATAGAACCAGTGACGAAATGTAATAGTCCCCACAGAAAGCCAGCATAGAGTCCAGGCAGGAGTCCTCGTCTTATAGCGTAAAAGGTTAGTGGGATCATTCCCAAAGAAACACTGAAAGATGAACCTATGCCCGTAGGAATCAATGACAGCACCATAGCTATCGTTGCAAATAATGTTCCTTCTAAATATATGCGTAATTTCTTATTTTGCATAAAAAATCTCCTCCTAAGTAATAAACTGAACTAGGGAGGAGAGGGTGTTTGAAATATAAGTATGCATACTTATATTTCACTATTTTCTCAAATGAGTACTCTTCCTACGCACGTATGAACGTACAGGTTCGAAGGGTCTAAACTATTAGTTCACTCTCAGTCAATAACATTGACTCCCCTAGTACAGTATTATTTTATTGTTTTACAAAGTGTTTTATCTTGTGAAGCGTCTATTCTGATTCACTTCCATTATCACAGGTAAAATAATTGGACGTCTTTTTGTTTTCTTGAATAAGTGACTATTCAAGGCTTCTCTTATATCGCGTTTTATCGAACCCCAATCGAAATCATTGTGCTTCAGGTTCTCTTCCACGATATTTTTAACGATATCTGATGATTCATTGATTAGATCTTGGCTTTCTTTGACAAAGACAAATCCTCTGGTAACTATATGTGGATTTGAAACGATCCTTTGTTTTTTACGATCGATTGTCACAACAGCTACGAAAATCCCGTCTTCTGATAACAGACGTCTGTCTCGTAAAACGATATTTCCTATATCTCCAATGCCGATCCCATCAATCAGGGTATTATCAGCAGAGACTTGACCACTTTGAGTCATTTTATTTTTAGCATAACTCACTACATCTCCGTTGCTTAAAATAAAGATGTTTTGATAAGGTATGCCTGTTTCGTGCGCTAAACTAGCGTGAGCAGCCAGCATGCTGTATTCCCCTTGAATCGGGATGAAATACGTTGGCTTGAGTAAATTAATCATTAATTGCAGATCATTAGGTGTACCATGTCCAGATGCTTTTATATTATCTGAAATATGCTTAACTGTAGCTTCTGCACGGTAAATCATATTTTCAGTTTTAGCAACCATAACTTCCATTGCAGTTGAAGGACTTGTTGCAATAAAAATCAAATCGCCTTCTTTAATATTTACCTGAGGATGATTACCAGTTGCCATACGATTAAGTGTTTTAATTGGTTCGCCGGCGGCCCCAGTTTCCAATACAAGAACTTCATCATCGTTATACTTATCGATTTTATCTACCGGTACAATTAAATTGTCATCCGGTAAGGTCAGTTTGTTTAATCTTAAAGCCGTTTCTAGAATAGCTTCTAAGTTTTTCCCTGTAATAAACACTTTACGTTTAGAACGGTGTGCAGCATTTAAAACTTGTTGAATACGCAAAATATTGCTTGCTACTGCCGCAACAATTATACGACTACTTGTGTTTTGGAAAGTAGCCAGGACTTCCTCCTGAACCTTCTTCTCAGAAGCATTTTCAATAGGACTTTCAGCATCCCCTGAATCACTGAGCAAGGCAAGAACGCCTTCTTTGCCCAAATCTGATATTTGAGATAAATCACTTCGATACATTTCTTGAGCACTTTGATCGAATTTAAAGTTACCCGTATAGACGATGTTGCCCTCTTCAGTCTGCACAGCAATACCCATTGAATCCGGAATAGTATGCGTTGTACGGAAGAACTTAACGATCGTACCATTAAAATCAATTTCTGTTTTCTCATCAATAACGTGAAAGTCATCAAACGAAGGTTTTAAACTCGAATTATTTACAAACAATTTTGCTAACTCTATCGTCAATTCCGATCCAAAGACGGGAACTTCAAATAAATCTAAGAAGTAAGGTAATGCTCCAATAGCATCCTCATGACCGTGTGTCAAAAAGACACCCGCTATTCTGTCTTTATTTTCTTCTAAATAACTGAAGTCAGGAATGACCGCATCAATACCAAAGAGTTCATCTTCCGGGTATATGAGCCCACAGTCAAGGACAAAAATGTCCTCTCCCGATTCCACTACATATAAATTCTTACCATTTTCTCTTACTCCTCCAAGAGGAATAATTTTTATATTACTCACTATTTTCCACCTCTAAATAAGCTTTTCAGCTTTTATTATTTTATAGTTTTTTTCACCTATATGTTGCCTGTTCGTTTACACTAGTACGTAAAGTATAGCACAGATTTGGCAATTTTCATACTCTGAGACTATCTCAGGTATTTCACCTTTATCTTTCATAATAATCAGCACTTCAAATGCTAAAATGCCAGATAATCACAACTTATTAAGCTTATTCCTAAACAGTCTCGATTTTTGATAGAATAAAGAGCATAATAAAATAAAATCGAAAATCTTTTAGAGATTATTTTTCTATTTTGATTTATATAAAGGGGAACGAAATTCATGTCTTTGTCGCAGAAAATTATCGATGAACTTACATTAGCTTACCCGGAAAAGATATCCTATGCTCAACTGATCAAAAAGGCTGAAACTGGAAAAGAATCAGTTGAACAAGCTTTAAACGAATTAAGTGATCAGAACTACCCGATTTGTTTAAATCGCAATGAAATAGGTTTAGCTTATCCGTTGCTGTCTATAAGAGCCATCGGTGAACAGTTGAACACCCAATTTATCGGACGGCATTTGCATCTTCACCCTTCTCTCAAATCAACAAATGATTACGCTAAAGAACACCTTGCTAGACTTGAAAACGGAGATGTTATCCTTGCTCACGAACAAACATCTGGTAAAGGACGATTAGGGCGAGGATGGTCGTCTCCTGCCGGAAAAAGTATCTCTATGTCTATAGTATTAAAACCTACCATCCAATTCAAGGATATTTCTTTACTTACTCAATTGACTGCTGCCGCTCTCGTTAATGCTTTAGAAGATTGGATCGATGTGCAAATCAAATGGCCCAATGACATCATTTTGAATAAAAAAAAGATTTCCGGGATTTTAATCGAAACAGAATTCTCGGGCAGCATTTTAAGAGGCATTATTATAGGCATTGGCGTCAATACTAATCTGGAAAAAAATGATATCCCAAAAGAACTGCAAAACAAAGCAACTTCGATAAAAGAGTATACAAAAAAAGTAGTTGACCCTAACTTACTGCTTGCCCGCTTCTTCACTTCTTTTGAACGCTATTATAGAGCCTTTTTAAACTCTCAGCAGACGGACCCTTTTCTAGCCGTCTGCCGTGACCATTCTATTCTCCTTGGTAATGACTTCTGGATAATTAACCATAAGATAAAAAGGAAGGCTCTCATTCAAGACATTGCCCCCTCGGGTGGACTCATTGTAAAGTATCATGATACTGACCAAACAGATATCATTACATCTACAGAGCTATCCATTAGGGGAGATGGTGAATATCTCTAAATGAGTCGTCTAGCAGTTGATGAAAAAGTGGAAATTGACGGACTATTTTTCAAGAAGAGAGATACATGGCTATAATCATAAGAACGAGTTGATGAAGAGGGTAGTAGGCATAGAAAAAATAGCGCGGCAGCTTGGGTAGCTTGAGACCTTGTTTACTGATAAAAAGAGGTAAGGAAAGGAGAGCGAATATTTGTAAAGATAATCCCACTAGAAACTGAACCAACGTAGCGAGCACAATCCCCTGCGACTGGTCTTTTTCTTTTAACCAATAGATACTCCAGCCAAACACGAACCCATAAATACTGTATTCAGCAAACAGACTTAAAAATCCAAATAATAAAGCAAAGCGTCTATACTTCATTGATAATGAAAATAAAGCGAGTAAAAAAAGTACATTAATAGCATTGGGCGTTATCGGCATTGACAGAAGCCCGAGCAGGACCAGCCGGGAAATGTATCCCCTGTAATTGCTCGTTCGTTTTGTTCCTTCTATCGTGCTGTAAAGAAAACATGGGAAAGCTACCCGACCAATTATACGAAGAAGCAAGAGTTGAGGGAACAAAAAATAACCAATATGATCAATAGTCATTGTTATGATTCCAATCCATTTAATTGTGTTCAGCTTGTGATTAAAAGAACCGCTCATAACTAGACTCCCCTTTCATCGCTATTCAAAATTGATTGCATAAGTGTAATCCCGATTCCTTAGTTAACTGTATACTAAAACCTGATTTTTTGAAATGTTTTTTCTGATCAAATTAAAAATAAAAAGCGTGTATACTCATTATATTATATGAGCATACACGCTTTCTATAGAATTATATTCAAGTCAAATTATTTTGCTTCTTTTTCTGCTTCTTTTTCTGCTTTTTTTTCTGCTAATACTGCTTTTCGAGATAGGTTTACTCTACCTCTACTATCAACTTCAGTAACTTTAACATCAAATTTGTCTCCAACAGAAAATTCATCAGCAACATCTTTAATATATGAATCAGATAATTCTGACACATGTACTAAGCCATCTGTGCCTTTGATAATTTCGACGAAAGCACCAAAATTCTCAATCCGTTTAACTGTGCCTGTATATATTTTACCAACTACAACTTCTTCAGTTAACTCTTCGATTATTTTAATCGCACGTTGAATCGCGTCTGCATCTTCACCATATATTGAAACATTACCTTCTTCATCAATGTCGATTTTAACTTTCGTCTCATCGATAATGCTGTTGATGGTTTCCCCACCTTTACCAATGACAACTTTGATTTGAGCAGGCTTTATTTTAATTGATTCGATTTTAGGTGCATAACGACTCAATTCTTTACGTGGCTGTTTAAGTGTCGCTTCTAAATTATCAAGAATTTCAAATCTTGCTTTTTTTGCTTGAACTAAAGCTTCTTCAAGAATCTCTTTAGTGATACCCTCAATTTTGATATCCATTTGTAAAGCAGTAATACCTTTACGTGTCCCCGCAACTTTAAAGTCCATATCTCCTAAGTGGTCTTCAAGTCCTTGAATATCGGTTAACACAGTATAATTGTCGCCTTCCATTACAAGTCCCATAGCAATCCCGCCAACAGGTGCTTTGATCGGTACACCGGCATCCATTAACGCGAGTGTTCCTGCACAGATACTTGCTTGTGATGAAGAACCATTTGATTCAAGAACTTCAGCAACTAAGCGAATCGTGTAAGGGAAATCTTCTTCGTTTGGAATAATAGGCAGTAATGCACGTTCACCTAAAGCACCGTGACCTATTTCACGACGGCCCGGTCCTCTAACAGGTCCAGTTTCTCCAACAGAATAATTAGGGAAATTGTAGTGATGCATGAACCGTTTGCTATCTTCACTGCTCAATCCATTAATATGTTGATATTCATTCAACGGAGCAAGTGTAGCCACAGACAATGCCTGTGTTTGACCACGTGTGAATAGTCCAGAACCGTGAACACGCGGTAAAATAGTGACTTCAGAATCAAGCGGTCTGATTTCATCCACTTTACGACCATCGGGGCGTGTGTTCTCTTCAAGAATTAAACGACGAACTTCGTCTTTCTCCATACCTTCTATAATTGATTTCACATCTTTAATTACCGAAGCATAATCTGGTGCATCCATGTACTCATTTTCGTATTTTCCAACAACAGATTTTTTAAGTGCTGTCGTTTTTTCAGCACGTTCTTGTTTATCAAATGTTTGAATCGCTTCTTTCATCTGATCGTTAAATGCTGCAACAACTTCATTTTTCAGTTCTTGATCGGGAAGAAGTAAAGTAACATCCATTTTTTCTTTTCCTACTGCTTCAGTAATTTCTTGTTGGAAAGCAACTAAATCTTTAATAGCTTCATGTCCGAAAAGTAAGGCTTCCAGCATTTCTTCTTCAACTACTTGATTCGCTCCACTTTCAACCATATTAATAGCATCTTTCGTTCCTGCAACCGTTAGCTGGATGTCGGATTCTTTCATTGCTTCTTCAGATGGATTGATAATAAATTCGCCATCGATGCGTCCCACATTTACTCCTGCAATAGGGCCATTGAATGGAATGTCAGAAACACATAATGCGAGTGAAGAACCAAACATCGCAGTCATTTCTGGGGAATTATCTGGATTTACAGACATCACCGTATTCATGATCTGCACTTCATTACGGAAGCCTTCTGCAAACATTGGTCGAATCGGTCTGTCAATAAGGCGAGCTGTCAATGTCGCATTATCAGATGGTCTTCCTTCACGTTTAATAAATCCTCCAGGTATTTTACCGACAGAGTACATTTTCTCTTCATAATTTACCATTAAGGGGAAAAAAGGTAGTGTGCTGGGTTTTTTACTTGCTACAGCCGCGGTTAAAACGACCGTATCTTCATAGCGAACGAGAACTGCGCCATTGGCCTGTTTAGCCATTTGTCCGACTTCTACAGTCAGCTTGCGTCCACCAATTTCAGTTGTAAAAACTTTTTTATCAGTCATTCATTTATCTCCTTCATTTTGACAGGAAGCCATACCTACTAAACAAACGTCATTGTTCTAATGAGTCAGACTAATCACGTTTGTATAGTAGAATGATAGGCATCCTGATTTTTTTTATAAATAAAGCGAGATTCCTTGGAATCCCGCTTTGTATTTATGATAATAATCAAACATAGCTACCTTACATCTAAACAGATGATGGAGCTACTATGTTTAAGCAATCGATTAACGACGTAAACCAAGTCTTTTAATTAATTCACGGTAACGTGTAATGTCTTTGTTACGCAAATAAGCTAACAAGTTACGACGATGACCAATTTTTTTCATTAGTCCACGCATTGAATGAAAGTCTTTTTTATGTGTTTTTGCATGTTCATTCAATTCATTAATATCAGCAGTTAAAACTGCGATTTGTACTTCCGGAGAACCAGTATCTCCTTCGTGACGGGCATATTCATTAATGATTTCTGTTTTCTTTTCTTTTGAAATTGCCATTTTTTTCCACCTCTTTCCATAATATGAATCCTGTTACTGAGTAAGCGCTGGTGATACGGCAAACCAAGCAAAGGTCTTTGTGTAAAATCACTTTTAACACTGTACAAATACTACATGATTTATTAAATTAAATCAAGTCTCATGACCAAGTTTCGGGGTTTTCATTCCATTTATCTAAGGATTCCAAGTCATCGTGTTCGATTAAACCGGTACGGAATGCGGCTTGGACTAGGCTTGTATAATCTGTGACCGAATGATTTTCAATATTCAGATTATCGAAGGCACTCTTGCTCAAAGAAAGTTCATACGTAAAAATAGCAGCCACCCCAAGAACTTCTGCGCCTTCGCTTTTCGCAACATTTACTGCATCTATTACACTTTGCCCAGTAGAAATCAAATCCTCGATGACCACAAGCTTGGCACCTGATCTAAAGGTTCCTTCGATCTGCTTTCCTGTGCCGTGTTTTTTCGCTTCGCTGCGGATATAGACCATAGGTAGCTTCAGTCTATCGGCAACCCAGGCTGCATGTGGTATCCCCGCTGTTGCTGTTCCGGCTATCACTTCAACTTCTGGGTAATATTTCATTATCACCTCTACAAGAGCGGTTACGATTTGCTCTCTTACCACTGGATAACTCATTGTTAATCGATTGTCACAGTAGATGGGACTTTTCAATCCGCTGGTCCATGTATAAGGTTGTTTAGGTCTCACATTGACCGCACCAATTCTTAACAATTCTTCTGGTATAGTCTTTTTACTGTTCATATAATTAGTTATTCCCCTTTCCATTGACGTAAAACTTCTAAGTATGAGTCGACAGGATTTATAGATTGCGTTATGGTTCGTCCTAAAACGATATGAGTGGCTCCAAGTTCCCTTGCCATTGCAGGTGTTGAAACACGGTGTTGGTCATCTTTCATTTCAGTATTCAAACGAATTCCGGGTGTTACTCGCAAAAATTCATCACCCATTCTTTTCTTTATGATATCTGCCTCATGAGCAGAGCACACCACACCATCTGCCTGAGCTGCGTATGATAACTCGGCATAATGAAGCACGCTTTGTGCCATAGTGTATTCACAACGCTGTTCCTGTCTGAGCATCTCTTCAGAAGTAGACGTCAATTGTGTAACTGCAAGAAGTAAAGGCCTCTGTGCATTAGCAGGTGTTCCTATCTCAAGGCCTTCTCTAGCTTCTTCCATCATTTTTTTCCCACCGGCAGCATGCATATTGATCATGTCTACTCCTAAACGGGCAATTCCTGTCATTGCTTTCTTTACAGTAGTCGGAATATCATGCAGTTTGATGTCTAAAAAAACATCGTGCCCTGCTTCTTTTAGTGTGTAGATTATAGAAGGCCCCTGCTGATAGAAGAGTTCCATCCCAACTTTCAAATTCAACTGCTGATCTGGAAATATACTTAAAAATTGTGAGACTTCTTTTTCAGTGGAAAAATCTAAGGCGATGATCGGTTTATTGTCCATTGAGTCTTCCTTCTTTCACTTCTTGAATCAGTCCTTCGAGAGAATCGATCCCCAGTTCTTCCATTCGTTTAGGTAACTGAGCGATAATTTCATTCATTACGACCGGATTTTTATAAGTTGCCGTTCCGATAGCTACCGCAGATGCTCCTGCCAAAAACATTTGAATGACGTCGTCGGTATTCTGGACGCCTCCCATTCCAATGATTGGAATACTTACTGCATGAGAGACTTGATAGATCATGCGAACGGCAATAGGGAAGATCCCTTCTCCCGACAGTCCTCCCATTGTATTTCCTAAGACCGGTTTTCTGGTTGTCACATCAAAATTCATACTCAACACAGTGTTGATCAAACTTAGTCCATCCGCTCCACCGGCTTCTGCCGCTTTTGCGATCTCTACTATATTTGTCACATTGGGGGTCAGTTTGACATAAACTGGTACCGTGACTGCCTGTTTCACTTTTCTAGTAATACGTTCCACAATTTTGGGATCCACTCCAAATGTCAAGCCCCCTTCTTTGACATTGGGACACGATACATTCAACTCTATCGCACTGATTATATCGGTTTGGTTAAGTCTTTTAGCCACTTCTACAAATTCGTCTTCTGTTTCTCCAGCCACACTACCGATAACGGGTGTTGAGAATCTCGCTAAGCTGGGAATTTTTTCAGCGACAACAACATCAACACCGGGGTTTTTTAGTCCTACCGAGTTAAGAACACCGTTACTTAAAGGATGAAACTTCGGGTCTTTATTCCCTACTCTCGCTTGTATTGTCGTTGATTTCAGTACAATAGCTCCTAAATTATTATAATCATACAGATCATGATACATGTCTCCGAAGCCGAAAGTACCACTGGCCGGCATGATCGGATTTTTCATTGACAGACCCGGTAAAGATACACTTATGTTAGTCATTGAGACTCCTCCATTAAATTTATTAAAGACAGTTATAAAGCAGCGGTTAAAAATGTTCTGGATTCCAATACGCTTATAATAGCTGAAACAGTGTCCAGTGAAGTCATCAGCGGCACACCTTTTTCAATCGATGCTTTTCGTATGGAAAAGCCATCTTGTACGGCGTCGATATTTTTCCCCGTTGTGTTGACTACGAGATCCACTTGGTCCGACAAAATGTTTTCCAGGATAGTTTCTTCTTTGTCTTCACTTTTTTTATGAATCACCTTTACCGGGATGTCTGCTTCTTTGAGAGTTTTTGCTGTACCTTGTGTGGCTAAAATCAAGTACCCGATCTCATAGAATCGTCTGGCTAAATCTACAGTTTCTTCTTTATCCTCATTAGAAACAGTGAATAATACTTTCCCGTGATCCGGCAAATGCATACCGCTCGCTTCAAAGGCTTTATAAAGAGCTTTTTCTAATGTTTTATCGCTCCCCATCACTTCCCCAGTTGATTTCATCTCAGGGCCAAGTGAAGCATCCACTTTAAGGAGTTTAGAGAAACTGAACACAGGCGCTTTGACATGTACGAGATTTGGTGTGCTGCATAATCCGGGTTCGTATCCCTGTTCAATGATAGAGGATCCTAATATGGCTTTTGTGGCGACTTTTGCCATCGGGATATTTGTTACTTTACTCAAAAAAGGCAATGTGCGGCTCGCGCGCGGATTCACTTCGATGACATAAACCGTTTCGTCATGTACAACGAACTGAACATTCATCAATCCCAAGCATTTAAGACCAATACTTAGTTTTTGTGTATACTCCACTATAGTCTGAATGGTTTTTTGAGACAGATGCTGAGGTGGGTAAACAGCCATAGAATCCCCTGAGTGTACACCGGACCGTTCAATGTGTTCCATTATGCCGGGTATCAGAACATCCTTCCCATCACAGATGGCATCTACTTCTACTTCACACCCGATCAGGTAACGGTCGATCAATACGGGATGCTCTGAAGAAATTTTTATAGCTTCGTTCATATATTTTGATAGGTCTAAAGGATTATCTACGATCTTCATTCCTCTGCCGCCTAAGACATAACTTGGTCGAACAAGTACCGGATACCCTATCGCTGAAGCGATAGTTAGTGCTTGTTTTTCGGTCGTTGCCGTACTTCCTTCTGGTTGGAGTATAGCCATTTCTTTCAATGCTTTTTCAAAAGCATTTCGGTTCTCTGCTCTATCTAAATCCTCGACGGCCGTACCTAAAATAGTCACTCCCAATTTTTCCAGTGGTTCAGCAAGGTTTATGGCTGTCTGGCCTCCAAACTGAACAATGACACCTTTGGGTCTCTCAAGTTTTATGACATTCATGACATCTTCTAGCGTTAACGGTTCAAAGTAAAGCTTGTCTGAGATTGAAAAGTCAGTCGAGACCGTTTCAGGGTTATTGTTTATGATGATCGCCTCATACCCAGCTTCTTGAATCGCTTTGATGGAATGCACCGTTGCATAATCAAATTCAATGCCCTGTCCGATTCTTATCGGACCAGATCCTAATACCAGTATGGATTCTTTTTCTGTCACAACACTTTCCTGTTCCTCTTCATACGTGCTGTAAAAATAAGGTGTAGAAGAGTCAAACTCAGCCGCACACGTATCGACTGTCTTAAATACTGGTTGTATCCCATGTTCTTCTCTCAACTCACTGATGTCCAGTTCTGTTCTTTGCCATAAGTCAGCAATACATTTATCAGAAAACCCAAATTGCTTTGCATACAACAGCTGTTCTAAATCGCCTTTATTCTTTTTCAGCATCTCCTCAATTTCAACAATGTGCAGGAGCTTATCTAAAAAAAACAGATCGATTTTTGTTAATTGTGCTAGTTCTTCTATTGGAAACTTCCTGCGAATAGCTTCAACAAGATAAAACAAGCGGTCATCCTGGGCTTTGACCGTTTTAGCGATCAACTGGTCATCACTCACTGATTTCAAACTATCCAGTTCAATGTGACTGACTCCAATTTCCAGTGAACGGACAGCCTTCAACAGACTTTCTTCAATGCTGCGACCGATAGCCATTACTTCTCCCGTTGCTTTCATTTGAGTAGTCAGTGTTCGGTCTCCTGTTTCAAATTTATCAAACGGCCACCTGGGTATCTTGGCAACCACATAGTCAAGGGCCGGTTCAAACTGAGCGTAAGTTGTTTGTGTCACAGGATTTTTCATTTCATCCAGCGTCAGACCAACTGCTATTTTTGCCGCAAGTTTGGCGATAGGATATCCTGTCGCTTTACTCGCCAACGCCGAAGAGCGGCTCACCCGTGGATTTACTTCGATGATGAAATAGTTGAAGCTATGCGGATCCAATGCTAACTGTACATTACATCCACCCTCTATTTTCAGCGCTCGAATAATTTTCAATGAGACATCTCTCAACAGCTGATATTCTTTATCTGTTAATGTCTGACTGGGCGCTATGACGATCGAGTCTCCTGTATGAATGCCGACAGGATCTATATTTTCCATATTACACACGACCATCGCATTATCATGATGGTCTCTCATGACTTCATACTCGATTTCTTTATATCCGGCTATACTTCTTTCAACCAGACATTGACTCAAAGGTGATAAACTGATTCCGTTCGCTACGATTTCCCTCAGTTCAGTTTCATTATCGCATAATCCTCCACCTGTTCCGCCCATTGTAAATGCCGGACGAACGATCAGCGGATAGCCTATTTCATCCGCAAAATCGACCGCCTCTTCTATCGTATGGACGATTTCACTGTCTGGAACAGGTTCATTCAGTTCACGCATCAGGTTACGAAACTGATCCCGATCTTCAGCTTGATTAATAGCAGATAACTTGGTCCCGAGCAGTTCGATATCCAACTCTTCCAGGATACCGGCTGCATCCAGCTGAATAGCCATATTTAAACCCGTCTGCCCTCCCAAAGTCGGCAAGATCGCATCGGGTCGCTCTTTGCGTAATATTTTGGAAACGAATTCCAATGTCAAAGGTTCTATATACACTTTATCCGCGATTTCTTTATCCGTCATGATAGTAGCCGGGTTAGAGTTGATCAGAACAACGGAGTACCCTTCTTCTCTTAAAGCTAAGCAGGCCTGAGTGCCCGCGTAATCAAACTCAGCTGCCTGTCCAATAACGATCGGGCCGGAACCGATAACTAAAATTTTTCTGATATCTGCTCTTTTAGGCATCTTTTTTTTCCACCTTCCATGCGTCCATTAATTCGGTGAACTGATCGAACATTCCTGCTCCATCATGTGGTCCGGGTGCTGCATCCGGGTGATACTGGACACTGAAAACAGGGTAAAATCGATGTTTTAATCCTTCAACTGTCCCATCGTTTATTTCTAAGTGTGTGACCATTAGTTTTTCTTTGTTGATCGATTCTTCAGAAACTGCATAGCCATGGTTTTGAGATGTGAAATCGATTTTTCCAGTTGCGATTTCTCTGACTGGATGATTGAATCCTCTATGTCCAAAGTTCATTTTATAAGTCTCTGCTCCATTTGCTAAGGCAATCAGCTGATGCCCTAAACAAATACCGAAAATCGGAAAGTGTTTCTGCAACTGCTTCACCATTTCATGGGCATAAGGCAAATCTTTCGGGTCGCCTGGCCCATTGGTCAGCATGACACCATCAGGATTTAAATTCAATATTGTTTCAGCATTTGTGTCATGCGGGAGCACAGTTACGTGACACTCCCGCTTATTTAACTCATGTAATATACTGTGCTTCAATCCATAATCTATTACGACGACCTTTCGTCCTATCTGAGGATTCACATAAGGTCTTGTTGTCGAAACTTGTTCGACCTGATTTCTGGGAAGTTTCGTTTGAGATAACTGTTGTGTGATTTCATTGATTTCTCGTGTATCATCTGTCAAAATAGCTTTCATTGCCCCATGTTCGCGAATCACCTTTGTAAGTCTTCTGGTATCAACGCCCATAAGTCCAGGAATATCTTTTTCTTTTAAAAATTCATCTAAGTTCATCTGACTTCTCCAGTTAGAGGGTCTTCTGGCATATTCTTTAACTATAACTGCTTTAGTCGTAGGGACGATCGATTCATAATCGTCCCGATTGATTCCTGCATTTCCAATCAGGGGATAAGTAAATGTTAATAACTGGCCATTATAGGACTGGTCGGTAATAGATTCCTGATACCCCGTCATGCCAGTATTAAATACTACTTCTCCGATGGTCTCTTTACTTGAACCAAAACCATATCCTCTAAAAACAGTCCCATCTTCCAGCACCAGTAGTCTTTTCTTCATTGGATCCCCTCCTCATAAGCCACTTGGCCATCCACGATCGTGAATGCTGTCGATCCATTTACTTCCCATCCTAAAAATGGTGTATTGGATGCCTTCGACTGAAAATCTTCTTTCCTGATCACTGTTTCTTGGTCTAAATCGAAGCAGGCTAAGTCCGCTGGTGCTCCTACTTCGATTACACCTGTATCAAAATCAAACACTTGTGATGGCATGACAGTCAAGCAGTCTACTAGCTTCTTGAGCGTGACCTTACCTGTTTTCACCAGATAGGTATAGAGCAGCGAAAAAGCCGTTTCACTTCCGACGATCCCAAATGGAGAATCGATCATCGAACCATTTTTTTCTTCATCACTGTGAGGGGCATGATCCGTTGCAATCATATCGATAGTCCCATCGAGTAAACCTTCAAGTAAAGCTTTCTGATCTTCTCTGCTCCTCAGTGGCGGATTCATTTTGTATTGACTCGTATCACTTGGGATATCTTCTTCACAGAGTAGCAGATGATGCGGAGTGACTTCCGCAGTGACGTGGATGCCTGCTCGTTTGGCCTCTCTTATCACTCTTACACTCTCTTTAGCTGAAACATGACAGATATGATAATGTACGCCCGTCTCTTCTGCAAGCAATACATCTCTTGCGATTTGAGTGGATTCAGTCAGCTGCAGCATTCCCTGTAAACCCAATTCTTTGTTCCTTGTACCTTCATGCATCACACCTCCTCCAAAAAGTAGAGAATCATCTTCGGTGTGGGCCACGATCGTCGTTCCCACCAAGGCTGCTTCCTGCATTGCCTTATACATCGTCCCGGCCGTCTGGACACCCACACCGTCATTCGTAAATGCAAATGCTCCTGCCTTCAACAGTGCTTTCTGATCAGTCAATTCTTCCGAAGTAAGTCCCCTTGTTATTGGTACATACTGTTTTACTTTTACACTGGCCTCTCGAGCAATGATTTCTAATATCCTTTTCAGATTTTCAACTGTATCAGGTTCAGGGTCAACATTCGGCATTGCACAAACCGTCGTAAATCCTCCTCGTGCGGCCGCTTTAGTTCCCGTTTTTATTGTTTCTTTGTATTCATATCCCGGCTCTCTCAGATGAACATGAACATCAATAAGTCCTGGCGTCACCAGTCTACCCCTGGCATCGATAGTAATAGCAGCAGGATGGTTTAAACTTTGTCCAATTGTATTTATCTTTTTATCAGCTATATAAATATCGACTAAATGAGTCTGACTGTCATTCTTAATGATAGCTGCATTTTTAATTAATAGTGACACGTTCATTCCTCCCTTTATCTGTGCTTAAGGACCGAGTCGATAATTGCTATTCTTGCATACACTCCGTTTTCCATTTGTCTGACAATTCTAGAACGCTCACACTCAACTAGACTATCCTCAATTTCAACCCCACGATTAACTGGGGCAGGATGCATAATAATGGCTGATTCTTTCATTCTGGATTCTCTTTCAAATGTTATGCCATATTTTTGCAAGTAGGTGTTTTTAGAAAACCTTAAATCAGTTTCTTGATGTCTTTCATGCTGAACGCGCAGCAGCATCATGACATCCACTTGATCGATCAGCTTATCGATCGTTGTGAATGTTCCGTATTCTTCAAAAGAAGGTTCATACCATTCCTGAGGACCTGTAAAATAAAGCTTAGCTCCCAAACGTTTAAGTATCTGCATATTACTTTTGGCAACTCTTGAATGAGTTAAATCCCCCGATATTGCTACTTCAAGATTTTCAAATGATCCATACTCTTCGTAGATCGTCATCAGGTCAAGCAAAGATTGACTTGGATGTTGTCCGGTGCCGTCTCCTCCGTTGATAATCGAACACTTAATGCTGTCACTCTCAATCAGTTTAGTATAGTAGGCTTCTTCACTGTGACGGATGACGACGACATCGACGCCGATTGCCTGAAGTGTCAGAACAGTATCATACAGACTCTCTCCTTTCTTTACACTGCTCATTGCAGGTTGAAAATCAAGCACTTGCATCCCCATCTTGCGTTCTGCCATCTCGAAACTTTTATGTGTACGGGTACTCTGTTCAAAAAAACAATTTATCGCGTAATTCTCAGTATAGGTTGGGAATTTAGCCTGTCTCTTAAATTCTATCGCTGATTCGATCATCTCTATGATCTCCTGATTTTCATACTGTTCCAATGATACAAAATGACGCATACGTTTTGCTTTTAATTTAGTCATAAGAATCCTCCCTTAATATCTCTTCCGATAAAACATTATAATCAACCTGTACTTTTCTTAAAAAAAAAGACCCAGAGCCATAACGGCAATAGGTCTAGAGGATTTAACAAAAAACGGTTCAGAATTGTGTTTACTGTTTTAAAAATAGACGCCTATCTCTTATAACAATTATCTGGCACATCTACTTTAAAGCTTTGTACACTCTTCTACCTCTTTTGTTTATTCCTGCGACCTTTCGTGCCTCACGGGACACCTTTAAAGTTCACAATTATTTAAATTCATATATTTTTCAAGATATTCACTTGATCTGTTTCATCCATCTCTTTTAAGGAGACCCGAATGGTTTCTTCTCGAGAAGTTGGAATGTTTTTACCAACAAAATCTGCTCTTATTGGTAATTCTCTGTTCCCGCGATCAATTAGAACAGCTAGATATATCTTATCTGGTCTTCCCAGATCGATAACTGCATCCAACGCTGCTCGTATGGTCCGACCGGTGTAAAGTACATCATCTACAATGACAACCTTCTTTCCTTTTATTGTTGCATTATCAGCAGAAAAAGTCTGTTTTTCAGTATCTTCCCCTTCGTTATCGTCTCGATAGTAGGACACATCCAGTTCCAACACTTCGATTGTTTTACCTTCAAGTTTTTTTATTCTATCTGCTATGCGGTGAGCAATAAATACACCTCTTGTCTTTATTCCGGCAAGAACAAGGTGTTCAATGCCTTTGTTCTTTTCGATTATTTCATAAGTAATTCGGATCAATGCTCGTTCCATAGCTACACCATTGACTACTTCAACTTTAGACAGTTTCTGCATTATTTATCCTCCTGCTAGTAATGATCAGTGAGTGGTCTTTTTTCTGAGCCATAATTGATTCACTGTAACCAAATCTTGAATAGAATCCAATAAAAAAAGCACCCTTATCCAGTTAAGATAAGAGTGCTCCCAAATATTTCTATCAGGTATGAAAAGGTCAACAAACTAAAGTTCACCTATTCAAAGGGACTTTATCAGTACTCACGGGTACGTATAAAGAACCTGCTGCTCCTTCTTAGCCTCTCTGGACTATCTTTAAAGGATTGCTATTCAATTGGTCTAACTTTAAAGGTTTCAATCTGAAAAGTCAATCTATTCCAATCATTTTATAAATATTTTGTTTTCAGTTCCATTACAATGTCTCTTAAATCGGCTGCTTTTTCAAAATTCAGATCTTTAGCAGCTTCTTTCATTTCCAGTTCCATTGTTTCAATGAGTTCCTTTCGTTCTCTTCGCGATAAATTTTTGATTGTTTCTTCAGACAAGCCCTGCTCTTCATCATCGACTGCCGTGGAGATCTTAATAAGGTCTCTTACTTCTTTCTTGATTGTTGTTGGCGTAATTCCATGCTTCTCGTTGTATTCTTCTTGAATGGCACGACGTCTTTCGGTCTCATCGATCGCTTTTCGCATGGAATCGGTGATCCGGTCAGCATACATGATGACACGCCCGTTTTCATTTCGGGCCACACGTCCCATTGTTTGGATCAATGCCCGTGCACTTCTAAGGAACCCTTCTTTGTCAGCATCCAGAATCGTAACTAATGAGACTTCAGGAACATCTAGTCCTTCTCGCAACAAGTTGATTCCTATCAATACATCATACTTGCCAATTCTAAGCTCCCTGATGATTTCCGTCCGTTCCAATGTTTTAATATCACTGTGAAGGTATTGCACTTTTATACCGACTTCTTTAAGGTAATCTGTTAAGTCTTCCGACATTTTTTTAGTTAACGTTGTAATAAAGACCCGCTCGTTTTTTTCGATCCGTTTATTTATTTCTTCGATTATATCATCTATCTGCCCTTTGATGGGTCTTACTTCGACGATAGGATCTAATAATCCCGTCGGTCGAATAATCTGTTCTACAATTTGACTCGAGCGATTCATTTCATAATCTGCTGGTGTCGCTGAAATGTACGTGATCTGCGGAACTTTAGCTTCGAATTCTTCTAGACGGAGTGGGCGATTGTCGAGTGCACTAGGTAATCTGAACCCGTGATCGATCAACTGCTGCTTACGCGCCCTGTCCCCCTTATACATTCCCCTAATCTGCGGCATGGTCATATGTGACTCATCAATAATAAAGAGTGAATCCTTGGGGAAGAAGTCCAATAGCGTATAAGGCGATTCGCCTGGTTTTCGCCCGTCTAAATGTCTGGAATAATTCTCGATACCTGAACAGTATCCCATTTCCATCATCATCTCAATATCATAATTCGTACGCTGCTCAAGTCGCTGCGCTTCCAGCAATTTATTCTCTCTGTACAGTTCTTCAAGCCTGTCTTTTAATTCTGCTTGAATAGAATCGATGGCTGAACGTGTCTGTTCATCGTTTGAAACAAAGTGAGTTGCGGGAAATATAGCTGCATGAGCCAAATCGGCTTTAACTTCACCTGTTAAAACATCCACTTCTCTGATTCGATCTATTTCATCTCCAAAGAATTCGACTCTGATCGCTTCACTTTCTCTTGAAGCCAGAAAGATTTCGACTATATCCCCTCGGACTCTGAATCGTCCGCGCTGAAAATCAATGTCATTACGCTCAAATTGCATATCAACAAGTCGACGCAATAATGCTTCTCTACTGATTTCCATCCCGGAACGTAAAGATACGACATGTTCCCTATAATCTTCCGGATTAACTAACCCATAGATACAAGAAACAGAAGACACCACGATAACATCACGTCTTTCGAGCAATGAACTGGTTGCTGAGTGTCTCAGTTTATCAATTTCGTCATTTACGCTAGCGTCTTTTTCAATAAATGTATCAGTAGAAGGAACATATGCTTCTGGCTGATAGTAGTCATAATAACTCACAAAATATTCTACTGCATTGTCTGGAAAGAATTCTTTAAACTCTGTGTATAATTGACCAGCTAGCGTTTTGTTATGTGCCATGACCAATGTCGGTTTATTTACTTGCTGAATAACATTGGACATCGTAAAAGTCTTTCCTGTCCCAGTTGCTCCTAAGAGAACTTGTTCTTTTTGATTGTTCTTGATTCCCTGCACCAACTGTTTGATCGCTTCAGGCTGATCTCCACTCGGCTGGAAAGGTGATTTCAAATTGAACCCTTGCTCGGCCATGCCAACACTCCTTTACATAAAACTGTTCGCTACCAGTTTAACTTGAACCTCTCATGACTAAAGTCACGAGTGTTCTCGGCTGTTTGATAAAAAAAGTATTCTCAAAGACTTATGTCTCGTGAGAATACTCTAAAATTATTTAGCTATTTTTTTGCTTAAACGTGACTTGTCACGAGCAGCTTTATTTTCATGAATCAGACCTTTTGATGAAGCTTTATCAATTGCTTTGACAGCTTTAACATATAAGTCTTGTGCGTTGTCTGCATCATTGTTTGCAGCTTCTAAGAATTTTTTCTTAGCAGTTTTCATTGATGTAGCTTGGCTCACGTTGGTTGCTTTCTTTTTCACGTCTTGTCTTTGACGTTTTTCAGCTTGTTCCATATTTGGCATTGTAAAACACTCCTTAATTAATAAACATATAGTTGGATTTAAATGGATACTGTGATAAACCAGTATTATCTAGACCATGTGAATTGTTTTATTTAACATTCTCCATTTTACATCACATCACTCAAATTTTCAATGAAAACTTTTTTTATTTTCATCTTCATTCGTTCATCGTTGAAAACTTCCAGATGAAGAGCTCGATTTGCATTTCCGGATTTACCTTTCCACTCTTGATCTCGTAATCGGCGGTAATCAAGTGATGGTGAGCCTGGGATAACACATCTTGTTTGAAAGACTTCTCCATTTGTAAAGCCAATTTAACTCGGTAAGGATGAATTTTCAAGATACTTGCAATATCTGATTGCTGATACCCTTTTTTTCTCAAGATTTTCACTTGAAGAAGCAATCTGAACTGACCGATCATTAAAGCGAGTATCTTGATTGGATCTTCTTTTTGATGCAGTAAATCCTGATACAGTTCAATCGATTCTTTAACATTCTTCTTCAATACTTTTTCATTTAACTCAAAAATATTCTGTTCCAGAGATTTTGAAACGAGTTTATTCACCGATTCAATAGTAATCATTTTATCATCAACATGATAAACCATCAATTTATCCAATTCATTCTTTGCCTTGGATAAATTCCTATCGGTTAATTGCAATAAACGCTCAAAAGATTCTTTGGATATTTTATAATCATTTTCTTTAAGGTAACTTCTTAAATAATCCGCTGTCTCTTTTTCAGCAGCTGGTGTAACATCGATGACTTCTGATGAGTTCAATAACGCTTTTGTCACCTTTTTTCTCTTGTCCAATTTATCATAGGGCGCGATAAACACGAGAATTGAAAAATCAGAAGGATTATTCAAATAGCTCTCGAGTAAGGTGGTGGTGTGTTTTATATTCGATGTGATTTTTTTCCCAGTAAAAATATGACTGGAATGAACAAATATCAATTTCTGATCTCCAAAAAACGGAAAACTTTCTGCTTCAAAAACGACATCATCTATGCTTGTATCAGTTAAATCAAAATGCAAAATATTCATATCATCTTTCTGTTTCTTTTTTACCGTTCTTGTTAAAGCATTAGTCACTTCTTCTACAAGCATTCTTTCCGTACCGATAATCGCATAAACAGCTTTTAACTTACCTTTATTTATTTCATCAATTTGTTTTAATACAGATTTCATCTCATTCTCCTTTTCGTTCTCTATTTGGTTCAAAAGAAAACAAGCGCTTATCAACTTTTTCACTACGCGACTGATTGCTATATTTATACCTGATGGCACCGTCATGATCCGTTCTATAAATCGTTGCATCCAGTTCTGCTATCTTCTGGATAACACTATCATGGGGATGGCCGTATCTGTTATTTTCTCCACAAGAAATCCATGCAACCTCAGGATTCAGCTGCTTTAAAAACTCTGCATGCGTCGATGTCTGGCTTCCATGATGGCCTATCTTGAGCACATCAACAGTCAGGTTAGGATATTTTGCAAGTAATTCTTTCTCTCCATCCGTTTCAAGATCTCCTGTAAATAACCATGTTTTGTTCCCTATTAATCCTAATACGACCAAAGAACTATTATTTCTATTTGTTCCTGCAATTGTATCATTTGAAAGGATTGCAACGGAATTGGAAGGAAGATTGTCACTCGAACCCTCATTTACCTCTTTAATTATTGTGCCATATTTTTCTATAGAAGGAAACAATGTCTGAAAATTTGCTTCAAAGAAAGTAGATTTTGCAGAGACGACTTGTTTTGTTTTTATTTGACTAATGATGTCAAGCAAGGCACCATAATGATCAATGTCTGGATGTGTGATTATTATAGAATCAAGTTTATGCACGCCTTCAGATTTCAGCACCGGTAACATGATGTTTTCTCCTACACTAAACATTTTTTCTCTCTTTTTCCATTCTTCAACTAGATATTCATTCTGACCGCCCGTATCGATGAGATAATTCCCTTTCCCCCATGGTTCCCTAATCAAAATCGCTTCTCCCTGATTCACATCGATCATTAACACTTGCCCGTAAGGTGCATAACGAACGGAGTACACACACGTTATGATACCCACTAGCGGTGCAATGATGAAAGGCTTGCTGTTCTTTTTTTCAATTAACAGAAGTAGCATAATAAGGAACCCTATCAGCAATAAGTAACTTATTTGAGATAACCGCCCTGTGATAATAGTAAAAGAAACATTTGAAGCTATCCCATCGCCTAATGCCTCCATTATTTCGATCAAATTATCCAATACTTTTAGACTGTATCTAAACAGGTTAAGCGTTGGTATGACCAGAGATAGAAAGAAGTTTACTATTATTATCGGTAACAATACTATCGCAATAAAAGGGATGAAAAGACTGTTCAAAATAAGCACACCCCACGAAAATTCATAAAAGTGATAGGTTAAGATAGGAATGGAGCAAATCAATAGGATTAAATTCAATCCTATATATGCTCTGAGCTTTGACCACTCTTTAAAAAATGACTGCCGAGTAAACATTATAATAATAAAGCTGATCAAATAGCTTAACTGGAAACCAACCGTATAAATACTATATGGTTGGACAAAGATAATACTGATCAACATAAGCGACCAGCAATCCAATGTGGTCAATGACACATTCGCTTTTTCACTCAGTAATTTGAGCCAGGATTGTCCAATCGCTCTAAAAACACTCACCCCTAAACCTGTAGTTAAACCATACAAAGGCAAGAATAAGAGCAGGAATGTGTTTGTGGCTTCTTTGCTCGTCTTTGATCTTCGACATGTGCCTTTGATCATACCAATGACAAGTACGACATGTAAGCCTGAAATGCTTAATAAATGGACAATGCCTAATTCTTTAAACGTCTGCATAACTTCAGTTGAAAAGGAGCGCTTATCGGCAAATAAGAGTATCTTAGTGTAGGTGGCCGACCGCTTAGTCATTGTCCGATCGACATGTGTCAAAATTTTCTGTCTAAATGAATCTATACTGTAAACATGAAATTGCTTGAATCTATCCTGCTCTACAATTTTCAAGGTCGATGCAGTTAAGACATTAACTATTTGTTTGTTTTTTAAATAATTTTTATAGTCAAACTGATTGAAATTAGTCGATTCGTTGGGTTCAGAAAAAGCCCCTTCTACTAAAACCCTTTTAGGATAAGCATTTATCAACTCTTTTTTTTCATTCTCATTAGTAATAGTATAGTTGACTATTACCTTTTCTATTCTTCCGTTCTCTTTTATCGTTCCTTCAAAGACTAATTTATCCCCGTCGATTTTCAAACTGGTTTCTTTGATATCGATATCAACTCTTACAGTCTCAAAATGTGACAGCGTCGACTCAATCGGATACAGATAAGTTACTCTCGCATAGAACAACATCCCCATTAAGATAGACAAAAATAATAGTCGGTGATTTTTTAATAAGATCACTCTTATACAGACTAATACAAACATCGTCAGTGTTAAAAACGAAAAAACAGTAGTCATACTAATAGCAACAAACAGTAATAAAACAGCCACGTACACTATATTCCCTATCATCCGGCATCCATTTTTTTCTTTACATAGATAAAACTGTCAACACTTCTTTCTCCACTAGTAGCAGGCACGTCATTCATTAAAAAAACTCCTAGTTAAAAATCATTTGATTATGTTCACTTAGCCTCTATATATTCCGAAATTTTTTCGAACGTTTTTTCTCCTATACCAGATACCTTTATTATCTCGTCAATTGATCCAAAAGGTCCATTCTTTTCTCGGTATTCAATGATATCATTTGCTTTACTCGGCCCAATTCCATTCAATTGTGATAGCGTCTGTTCATTGGCATCATTAATGTTTATCATGGCATCTTTTGCCTGATCAAGCTCTAGACTTGCTTCAATTCCAACCATTTCTTCACCTTCTATAGGGATATATATGTACATCTCGTCTTCTAGCAACTGAGCAAAATTAATGTGCTTTGGGTCAGCCTTTTCAGTCAGCCCATCTGCTGCATCGATTGCATCTATCACACGTTGATTCGCATTAAGTGAAAAAACACCCGGATTGTTAACTGCTCCTTTTACATCTACTACCACATTAAGTTCAAGTTCATCCGGTATTATTTCTTTTGTGCCCTCAGCTTCTTTCTGGGAATCGGCTACAGGGTTTTCAGTGAGTAGCGTATCCAAAGTCACCGTGTTGCTATCATCAGCATGATCAACTGATACGATCAAGATGACAATAATGACAGCACAAAGCATTCCTATCCCCCAGCTCACTTCTTTAAATTTTTTCATCTTGGTCAGAATCCTCATAAGAAGCCTCCTTTGATCGGGTTACCTATTATATTATCCAATTAAAGAAAAACTCACTTAAAAAAAAGAAGCCATGCTCATTTTAATAAGCATGACTTCCTATTTTTTAATTTAATCAAAAGTATTTAAATAATCAATGGCATCTTTAATGTGTTGGACTGGCACGATTTGCATATCTGAATTAATTGCTTCTGCAGTCTCACTGGCTGTCTCATAATTCGATTTCAAATCAGGATTTTCTTCGAGAGCCTCACTTGAAATCGTATCGTCCGGTGCGAAAAAAACAGAGGCGCCTTCTCTATCAGCTGCGACCACTTTTTTATCAATACCACCGATACGACCAATCTCTCCATTTTCTGCAATGGTTCCTGTCCCTGCTACCTCTAAAGAACTGTCAAAATCTTCCACTAAGAGCTTATATACTTGTAACGAGAACATAAGGCCTGCAGAGGGGCCACCGATGTTCCCAGCATCAATTACCACTTCCGGGGATGTGGTAACGGAAGACTGAGTGACTAGAGTGATACCAATACCAGGGTTTCCCGTTTCTTCAATCAGTACTAGATCGCCGCTGATATCTACCGATTTCCCATCCCGTTCTACAGAAAGTGTAACCGTATCTCCGACAGACTGATTCGCTATATAATCTATGAATTCATCAGTATTGTCGAATGATTTCTCATCAATTTTCGCGATACTGTCCCCCATTTTCAAGTCTTTAAAAAAATTGGATTTTTGTGATACAGACATCACATAGACTCCTTCATAATTGATATCATAGGGTAAAGCAGCTTCATTAAATGCTGCTGCTTTCGCAGTGTCAATCGAATAATCCATATAATACCTTTGCAGGTTTCTGTATGCACTGTAATCCTCGTAATTTCCAAGCAGATCGATCTCACTCACACCCGAATGATAAGGTAAAAATTGAAACAGCGATGAGAATGGTGTCGCCTTAAATATCTCGACCGTCGTCAGCATATACTGACTATCTGATTGATCCGTTTGTCCGTCTACCTCTACTCTGTCGTTAATGACGACGGCACTACCCGGTCTTTCAACGTAATAAGGGATCTGTAGAAAAAACAACAGATAAACGGTCAAAACCATAATCACCGTTTTTATAACTAAGCTTTTTTTATTCACTATTTCTTATCCACCTTCAGTAAGGCATTTCTCAATTTATCCCCCACAAGTCGAGGTACTAAACCATCTATATTACCACCGTAATGAGCAATTTCCTTAACCATAGTAGAGCTGATAGACTGATACTTCGCGTCTGAAATCAGGCAAACCGTTTCGATCGATTTATCCTGCATTGCATTTAAGTCAGAAATATCTCTTTCATATTCAAAGTCTTTGACAGAACGTATTCCTCGAATGAGTATATTTAGGTTCTTTTCATGCGCTAGATTGACAGTCAATCCATCATAGGCGATGATCTGACAATTAGTTAAGCCTTCTTCTTCTATTACAGCTTCTATCATTTTAACTCTTTCTTCTGTAGTGAATAAGTACTGTTTTGCTGTACTTGCACTTACTACAATGATCAACTCATCCACCAATCGTGCAGCTCTTTCTAAAATGTTTAAATGACCGTAAGTCAAAGGGTCAAAACTGCCTACATAAAGGGCCCTTCTCATAAGCTCTCCACCCATTCATACAAAGTAACTTTGGTTTTTCCAAAAACTTTGTCTTTAATAAGTCTTAAAGAATCCCCACTAAGCTCTAAGGAAACAGCCTTATCGGTTTCACAAACGATAACGGCATAATTATTTAACAATTGATTATCTATCAGCTGTTTAATAATTGACTCCAATTTCTGCTTAGCATAAGGGGGATCGAGTAAAATCAAATCAAACGATTCATTCATTTGGCCTAAACGTTCAATGGCTTGATGGTCATTCTTCTTCCAGACCACAAATTTTTCGGGTTCTTTCGTTATGCTTATATTTTCTTCGATTGTTTTGATGGCTAAAATGTTATTATCAACTAAATAAGCTTTATCCATCCCTCTAGAAACGGCTTCGATACCTAAAGCGCCACTACCGGCATATAGATCCAGTGCATGCCCACCATCAAAGTAAGGACCGATCATATGAAATAATGATTCTTTAACTTTATCTGTTGTGGGACGAGTGTTTTCACCACTTACCGCTTTCAATTTTCTTCCACCGTATTCTCCTGATATTATTCTCATTCAAGTCCATCCTTTACGGTTAATTAGAAATACCATTCATCAGACTATCATCTTTAACTTTTTTTGATAACGCCACGACTTCATCAAGTATGCCATCAAATGTTTTAGGAAGTTCACATTGATATGAATCTTCTACTTTTCTCACGAAGTGTTGCTTAGCAATCGTATTTTTAATGACTTCTTTTTCTTCCCGGTCGACATAAATGATTGCATAATTCATGTTTTTAGAGACGTAATGCACTAAGCCATAACGTTTTAATTTGTTAACATATTTCGTGGTATATAACCACACAACTAATCCGACTCTAGAACTTATTTCTTGATCCAATACATTCACCTTCTTCAATTTTATTCATTATAACAAAAAAGTCCCTCTACACGAGAGGGACTTTTAAAATATTTAATCATTTTTATTGGAATTAAAAGCATCTGTGTATAAATCATTTAAATGTTTTTCTAATGAACTCAACATCAAATGCCCTTTTTCTTCAGCAATCATATCCATAGCAATGGCAAACTCGATCTTTTTTGAAAAACCAAACATTTGAGTATCGATAACTTCTTCAAAAGCGGGACAAGACATACATAAATGTTGCTGATTTTCAATCAAAGAAGCTATTTGTTTAGCATCTTCATTTAAAACATCTTTAGCAAGAGCAATCTGTAATTGATCCATAAGCATATCCTTCCTCAAACTATTACCATAGCTTTCTTTTTACAAGTATATCACAACTCTACTTATTTGGAAATGTAAAAGAAATGAGTTACGATTTTGTTCTCATTTAATTATTTAATTGAACGCTTTGAGGCTTTCTCTCGTTCGTTTTTATTAAGAATTTTCTTTCTTAAACGAATAGACTCTGGAGTTACTTCACAATACTCATCGTCCGCTAAGAATTCAAGTGATTCTTCAAGCGTTAACTTACGTGGACGTTTGATAACATTCGTCTGGTCTTTATTTGCTGAACGCACATTGGTTTTCTGTTTTTCTTTAGTCAAGTTAACAGCAATATCGCTATCTCTGTTGTTCTGACCGACAATCATACCAGCATAAACTTCTGTACCCGGTTCAACAAAGATAACACCACGGTCTTCAATGTTCATGATGCCGTATGTTGTTGCTACGCCATTTTCCATTGACACTAAGGCACCATAACGACGTTCCCCAGTTTTTCCTGACAAGAGTGGCAGATACTGATCGAACGTATGGTTTAAGATACCATAGCCACGTGTAATAGATAAGAAATCATTTGTAAACCCAATCAATCCTCGAGCAGGTGCTAAGAAAATCATGCGAACCTGTCCATTTCCTGTATGAATCATGTCTTGCATTTCTGCTTTTCTCTCACTTAAATTCTCAATCACTGAGCCCATATATTCTTCTGGTGTGTCGATTTGAACACGTTCAAAAGGCTCATGCTTACGTCCATCTATTTCTTTAATAATAACTTCTGGTCGAGATACTTGCAGTTCGAATCCTTCTCGACGCATGTTTTCTATTAAAATGGATAGATGAAGTTCGCCACGTCCTGAAACAATCCATGCATCAGGAGATTCCGTTGGTTCTATCCGAAGCGATACATCTGTTTGCAGTTGCATCATCAAGCGTTCTTCAATTTTTCTAGACGTGACCCATTTACCTTCTCTACCTGCAAAAGGAGAGTTGTTCACTAAGAAAGTCATTTGTAAAGTCGGCTCATCAATGTGTAAAATTGGCAACGGATCAACATGATCAACTGGCGTTACTGTTTCTCCTACAAAAATATCTTCAAAACCTGAAACGGCAATTAAATCACCGGCTTTAGCCTCTTGAATTTCTAAACGTTTAAGACCAAAGAAACCATTTAGTTTCGTTACACGGAAATCTTTCGTTGAACCGTCTAATTTACTTAAAGTAACGTTGTCTCCAACTTTGATTTTACCTCTGAATACTCGTCCAATACCAATTCTTCCGACATAATCGTTATAATCGAGTAGTGATACTTGGAACTGTAAAGGTTCGTCACTGTTATCAATGGGAGCAGGAACTTCTTTTAGTATGCTCTCAAAAACAGGTTTCATAGTATTTTCCTGATCTTCAAGCTCAGGTGAAAGACTACTTGTTCCGTTGATGGCAGATGCATAGATTACTGGAAAATCTAGTTGATCTTCATCTGCATCCAATTCTATCAGCAAATCGACAACTTCATCGACAACTTCTGCTGGTCGAGCAGTATCTTTATCGATTTTATTAACGACAACGATAGGTCTTAATTTCATTTCCAATGCTTTTTTGAGAACAAAACGTGTTTGAGGCATTGTTCCTTCATAAGCATCTACAACAAGAATTACTCCATCTACCATTTTCATGATTCGTTCAACTTCTCCACCGAAGTCAGCGTGTCCTGGAGTATCTAAAATATTAATATGGTGGTTATCATATCTAACTGCTGTATTTTTAGCGAGTATAGTGATGCCACGTTCTTTTTCAAGATCGTTAGAGTCCATGGCTCTTTCGTTTAATTGATTGTGAGCCTCTAATGTATCAGACTGTTTCAACAACTCATCTACTAATGTCGTTTTACCGTGGTCAACGTGAGCTATTATTGCGATGTTTCTTATATCGTCTCTTCTTTTCATCATATTCCTCCGAATTCCTTACGCTGAATCTAGTTTATTGTTTATCACTTTCGCTTATGTTCATTATAAAGAACATTAATTCTTGATAGATTCACACTCAAGAATAAATGCTCTCCAAATATCCTATATTGTTGCCCCAGATATTATAACACTAATACAAATGAAATTACAAGCTAATACTTTGCTTTTAATTTATAAGCTTAATAATTTCCTCATGTGCTTTGTTGGTTGCAAAAATAATATTATTATTATTGAGTAAATCTAATGGTTCATTATTAAATTGTGTTGCTTTTAGTCCAAGTTCCTGCATGAATAAAAGACCGGGAGCCACATCCCAAGGTTTTAAATTTGTCGCAATGTAAGCAACGATGCTTCCTTTAGCAACTTCTACACTTTCAAGCCCAGCAGAGCCGACTAACCTCAATCCTAAACTCTCTTTAGCTATCTTTCTTATATGATCATATTTCTCTTCAATCATAATACTAGAGTTAGTGGCTAATATCCCTTCTTCTAATGCCGCATCATAGGGTTCCGGCAATCGTTGTCCGTTACAACTGACACCTTCGCCTTTGATTGCGGAATACAATCTGTTCAGAGTGACATCGAAAATATAGCTTTGTATTGCTATACCATCTTCGTAGACAGCTAGCATTAAAGCAAAATTTTCATTTTGTAAAATAAAATTCAATGTGCCATCTATAGGATCTATAAACCATACCGTCCCATTCATATCTTCGATAGCATCTCCAAAACCTTCTTCACCCAGAATACGATCCGAAGGGAAAGTAGTGCGGATCTTTTTAACGAGTTCTTTCTCTACCCATTTATCCATATTGGTAACTAAATCATTAGGCGCTGTTTTTTGTTCAATTTCAAGCTGAGAATCTATATTATTTAAGACAACCCTACTAATTTCATCGATCCATTTTTTTATGGTTTTATCTCTGCTCGTAAAATTCTCTGGCATAATCGTTCCTCATTTCACGCTTCTCTAACCTAAGTTTAAATGAGAAGGCAGGAAAAAGCAAAAAACAAAGAGATTCTCAGCTTTATTAGCTGAGAATCTCTCGTCAATCTAATTTTTATTATCACATGTGAATTGGCATACCTAAAGCAGCTTCAGCAGCATCCATGACAACTTCACTAAGTGAAGGATGTCCATGAATAGTTAATGCGATATCTTCCGCATTCATTCCGCTTTCAACAGCTAAACCAATTTCAGCAATGATATCAGAGGCATTGATTCCTGCTACTTGACCGCCGACAATGACATTATCTTCCTTAGTTGTTACTAAACGTACGAAACCTTCAGTAGCGTTTAAAGATAATGCCCGACCATTACCACCAAGTGGGAATTTTGTAACTTTTACTTCTAATCCCTTTTCTTTTGCTTCGCTCTCTGTCAATCCAACAGATGCAATTTCCGGATTTGTAAAGGCAACTGCAGGTAGTGCACGGTAATCCACAGCTACTTTTTTGCCTGAGATTGCTTCAGCAGCAATTTTAGCTTCATAACTTGCTTTATGGGCTAATGCTGGTCCTGGAACCACATCACCAACAGCATAAATGCTTTCAATGTTTGATCGGCCTTGTTCATTAACTTCGATTAAACCGCGTTCGCTAACTTTAACACTTGCTTGTTCCAAGCCAAGTTCATCAGTGTTAGGTTTACGTCCAACTGTAACTAATACATAATCCACATCAAGAGATTTTTCTTCTCCTTTAACTTCATATTTAACCGTTACGCCATTATCTGTAACAGTCGACTCTTTAGCCATTGCTTCAGTAAAGATTTTAACACCTTTTGATTTGAAGTTCTTCTCAACAAGTTTAACCATGTCTTTATCAAAACCGTTCAAGATTGAAGGAAGACCTTCCAAGATAGTTACTTCAGTACCTAAGTTAGCATAAGCACCCGCTAATTCAGAACCAATGTAGCCTCCTCCAACAATAGCCATTTTTTTAGGAATTTCTGGTAAGTTCAATGCGCCCGTAGAATCTAATACACGGTCACTGAATTTGAAACCAGGAATTTGAATTGGACGGCTACCTGTTGCGACGATAGCGTTGTTAAAGGAATATGTTTGAGCACTATCCTCTTTCATTACACGCAACGTGTTTTCATCAACGAAGAATGCTTCTCCAAATAAAATCTCAACTTTATTTTTTTTGAGCAGAGCTTCTACACCTTTAGTTAATTTGTTAACAACTTTCGTATCTTTCCACTTCTGCGTTTTAGTAAAATCAATTTTTACGTTTTCAGAAGTAACACCAAAAGCAGTCGAATCAAGTGATTCCTGATATTTATGACCAGCAGCGATTAATGCTTTAGAAGGAATACATCCAACATTTAAACATACGCCACCAATAAATTCTTTTTCGATAATAGCTACTTTTTGTCCCATTTGTGCTGCACGAATAGCTGCAACGTACCCACCAGGTCCAGCTCCTATAACTACTGTATCTAGTTCAATTGCGAAATCTCCTACTACCATTTTTGTTTCACCTTATCCTTCCATTAATAATAATTCAGGATCTGCTAACAGACGTTTTAGTTCGTTCATTGCTTTTTGACCTGTTGCTCCGTCAATAACACGATGATCGAAAACTAATGACAATGCTAGCATTGGGGCAGCAACTATTTCGCCTTCGTCATTTACGATTGCTTTTTTAGCGATACGTCCAACACCTAATATAGCCACTTCTGGATAGTTAATAATTGGCGTGAACCAACCACCACCTACAGAACCGATATTTGAAATCGAGATCGAACCATCACCCATATCACTGGATTTCAGTTTGCCTTCATGCGCTTTACCACCCAATTCAGTAATTTCAGAAGCAATACTGAACATTGATTTCTTATCAGCATCAGCTACGACCGGAACATATAATCCTTGTTCTGTATCAGCAGCAATACCAATATTGAAGTAGTTTTTATACACAACTTCATCAGTCGTATCATCGATAGATGAGTTGAGTGCTGGGAATTTCTTCATAACAGCGATTATTGCTTTAACTACATAAGGTAGGAATGTTAATTTAACATCCTGTTCTGCAGCAACTGTTTTGAATTTAGTACGGTGAGCCATTAACTTAGTTACATCAACTTCGTCAAACAATGAAACCGATGGTATAGTCAGGCTACTGTTAACCATTGCTTTAGCAATAGCTTTACGTGTTGTAGTCATTTTTTCTCTGGTTTCTTCGTCAGAACGACTAGATTTAAATGGTTTAGCTTCAGCAGAAACAGCAGGTGTTGTTCCTTTGGATTCAGTCGCAGCTGTTTCTGGAGCAGCCGTTTCTTGAGTAGAAGCTTTTTCTCCTCCACCTTGCAAGAAGTTATCGATATCTTCACTCGTCGTACGCCCACCTTTTCCGGTCGCTTCGACTAAGCTGATATCTACATCTTTTTCACGTGCATATTGTCTAACTGACGGCATTGCTAAAACATGTTTATCAGGATCTGAGGTTTTAACTACATCACCAGAAGCAACATCTTCGGATCGAGCTGAATCTGTTTTTTCTGTTTCGGCAGGAGTCTCTTCAGAAGATGCTTCAGATTTAGCAGGTGCTTCTTTAGGTGCTTCTTCAGTTGAATCTTCGTGTCCTTCTGAATCGATCTCAACAATAGGATCACCTACAGATGCCACTGTACCTGGTTCTACTAAGAATTTTTTAATTTTCCCATCGACTGGAGAAGCTAATTCTTCAACAGATTTATCATTCTGAATCTCAGCGATCGAATCGCCTTCTTCAACTGTGTCTCCTTCAGAAACTAACCAGCTGACGATTTCGCCTTCAGCCATGCCTTCCCCAACGTCAGGGAGCTTAAATGTAAAAGCCATTATTTTTTTCTTCCCTTCTATAAATGATCTCAGTTTTATTTTCGTTTGATTCCGTATCAATATGCAACATTCTCTGATTGGTTTAAACCAATCAGAGAATGTTGTTTAGGGTCTGTTTACTTAATTATTAAAATTCTACTGTTTCTTTAATTGACGCAATAATGTCTTTAGTATTTGGTAACCAGAGGTTTTCAACTTGACCAAATGGGAAGATCGTATCGGGTGCCGATACAAAACCTATTGGTGCTTGTAATGATAAAATAGCACGTTGGGAAACTTCAGAAATAACTGTGTTTCCTACGCCAGCTTGACGCTGTGCTTCTTGAACCATAACCATACGACCAGTCTTCTCGACAGATCCAACAATTGTTTCATAGTCGACCGGAGACACTGTTCGTAAATCAATAACTTCGACAGAAACGTCATCTTTTTCTAATTCTTCAGCTGCTTTAAGGGCCTCACGTACCATGTAACCATAAGCTACGACAGTAACGTCAGAACCTTCTTTAGAAACTCCCGCTTTACCTAAAGGAACAGTGTACTGCTCTTCAGGTACTTCATCACGGAAAGAACGATATAACTTCATGTGTTCCAAGAAAAATACAGGATCCTGATCACGAATTGCTGATGTTAATAATCCTTTTGCATCATATGGGTTTGAAGGGATAACAACTTTAAGTCCAGGAGACTGAGCTAGTAATCCTTCCAGACTATCTGCATGCATCTCTGGTGTATGAACGCCACCACCGAAGGGTGAGCGAATGACAGCCGGTAAATTCAGGTTTCCACCTGTGCGGTAACGCGTACGTGCCATTTGACCAATAATAGAATCCATTACTTCAAATACAAAACCGAAGAATTGAATTTCCATTACCGGACGAAAGCCTTGAACTGCTAAACCAAATGCCATACCACCGATTCCAGATTCAGCAAGCGGAGTATCATTGACGCGGTTTTCACCGTATTTATCAAAAAGGCCTTGGGTCGCACGGAATACACCGCCGTTTTTACCTACATCTTCACCAAACACCAAGACTTTTTCATCACGGGCCATTTCTTGATCAAGTGCTTCCGTGATTGCTTGAATCATTGTAAGATTCGCCATGATTATTTACTCTCCTTTGCTTCGAATTTCTCGATCTGCTCAACTATATTTTGACCAGGCTCATCGTACATGTTTTTCAAGAAGTCTGAAATCTTCATTTTTGGAGCTTGATCTGCTTCTTTCGCAGCTTGTTTGATTTCTTCTTTAGTTTTTTCAATTAATTCTTCTTCTTTTTCATCAGACCATAAGCCTTTTTCTGTTAAGAAATTACGGAACCGAATAAGTGGATCTCTTTGTTCCCAGTAATCAAATGATTCCTGTTCACGGTAACGCGTTGGATCATCACCAGACGTTGAGTGAGGTCCGAAACGTGATGTGATCGTTTCAATTAATACGGGACCTTTACCTGATGCTGCCCAATCGCGTGCTTGTTTTGTTACTGCATAAACAGCTAATGGATCCATACCGTCGACTTGTACTCCTGGAATACCCGCAGCAGCAGATTTTTGAGCTAGTGTTGCAGCAGAAGTTTGTTTTTCGCGAGGCGTAGAAATAGCATAGCCATTGTTTTGAATGAAGAAAACAATAGGAGCTTTGTAACGACCGGCAAAGTTCATGCCTTCGTATACGTCACCTTGAGAAGAACCACCGTCTCCAGTATATGTGAACGTTACTTCGTCTTCTTTTCCAGCAAATTTCTGCCCTACAGCGTTACCCATAGCTTGGATGTATTGCGCTCCAATAATGATTTGAGGTGACATCGCATGTAAATCTTCAGGATAGTTATTCCCTTCAACGTGTCCTCTTGACCACAAGAATGCTTGTGATATAGATAAGCCGTGTTGTATTAATTGTGGAATGTCACGATACCCTGGATATAACCAGTCTTGTTTTTTGAATGCGAAATGACTAGCTAATTGTGAAGCTTCCTGACCCATGGTGGGCGCATAGAAACCTAATCTCCCTTGACGAGCTAACGCCATTGAGCGATCGTGAAGTACTCGAGACCACACCATTCTTGTCATTAATTCTACTAATTCATCATCAGATAAATCGGGCATAATGTCTTTATTAACGATTTTGCCGTCTTTATCTAAAATTTGAACCATCGGAAACGAAGCTTCGATTGAACCTAATAATGCTTCGTAATCAACTGGTTGCTTTGCCATAGATTACCCATTCCTCTCTCGTTGTGTAATTAAATATAACAGTTAATTTTGGCTGTTACAATTTTCTCTATTCCTTTTACAATTTATCATGATTCAAAACAAAATGCAAGCGATATCCACTTGAATTGCCCTCATAAAATGTTGGTATGAAAGGTTTTTCACATCTTTGTGACCACAAACACAAACAAGCTGTTATACTGTTTTTATCTGAAAATTTCAAAATATTTATTATATAAAGTGATACAGGTAAATAAACTGTTATATATAAGCAACAAAAAAATTCTTTTGTACCATTATTTTTTTAAAAAGAAATAACATGTGAATAAAATCACTAACACATTAAGAAAAATTTCATTTTCTAACGCAAATTTTAATAATATTAATGCACAATGCGAGTAAACCTGTTAAAATACTAGTGTATGAATACTAGGAGGTAGTTAGATGATAACAATGAAAGATGTTATTCGAGAAGGGCATCCTACGTTACGGATAGTAGCCGAAAAAATGACGATACCTTTAAACGATGAAGAAAAAGACTTAGCTAAAGAACTGTTAAAGTTTTTAAAAACCAGCCAAGATCCTGAATTAGCAGAAAAATACGAACTGAGACCAGGCGTGGGTATAGCAGCACCACAAGTCAATGTTTCTAAACGTATGATAGCCGTTCATGTTCCCTCTGATGATCCAGAAGCAACAGAACCTGAGTTTAGTACTGTCTTAGTCAATCCAAAAATCATCAGTCATTCTGTTCAACAGACCTGCCTTCCAGAGGGTGAAGGTTGTCTATCTGTGGACCGTGAAATTCCTGGATATGTTCCAAGACACAAACGGATTAGAATAGAATATTTCGATATTGAAGGCAATAAGCAAAAAAAACGCTTAAAGGATTTTCCTGCTATCGTCGTTCAACATGAAATCGATCATTTGAATGGGGTTATGTTCTTTGACCGCATAGATCCGGATAATCCTTTAGCATTACCTGAAGGTCTTGAAGTTTTAGGATCTGAAGAACAATAACAAAAAGCATTAAACTTACTTTTTAGTAAGTTTAATGCTTTTTTTATATACTTTGATTTCTTCAGATGGATCCACTGGTTCTTGGAACTGTCTTCTCTTGTTTTGATGATAATGAATGGCTTCTAATAATGGTATCATCAGAGCTGCCACAAAACCACCTGAAAAACCGTTATTGTATAAGTTGATACCGCCATGCAGATAGCCCGTATTTGTAACTACTGCTAAATGTAAAGCCCCCGCAAGAATACCTGCGCGTGTACCGTATCTCCCTGCTATAGGAGCAATCGTCGTTCCGAACAACCCAGCTATAATTATATCAGTTGTACTCATATCATAGCCGTTCAGGAACCCCATAAGACTGACACCGATTAAAATCGGTAGGACGTTCCTCAAATGTTTACCAAATGCTCCAAAACCAACTACGGTCAATATCCCTCCGATAGTAGGTCCATTTATCTCACCACCATGAAACAGAATATAAGACACGGAGACGTATCCTAAAAGCGCCATATTTATTAACGTAACGCTAAATCCATTAGTTCTTAAGAAGTCTGTCGATAATTGACCGGAGTGCTTTATCAAGTCCGAGTAACCATCCAACGTGCCAGAATTCAAGTACAGCCCTCCAACTAGCATGAGACTGAACAGTATCAAAAATACTATAGTTAAAGACTGGTTGTTCCCACTGGACAAAATTGAAACGGGCTCAATTTCTTTACCCATGCTACGCAGAACAGAAGTGAATACAGTTCCGATTACTCCACTGGTAAAGCCTATGTTATATAGACTGAACCCTTTAGTAAAGCTGACAAAATGTTTAGATAAAGGAGGTATGATGAACCCCACGATAAAACCTGCAATATAACCATAGATAATACCTTCATTTAATTGTAACCCAATATTGAACGTAATTTCACTGACTAACGGTCCCAATGCTGTCCCGAACAAGGCGCCTAACAAAGATTTTTCAGGATGAATTTTTGTTACTCTCGCATAAGCGAATGCCCCTAAAATGATAGGCATTGAATTGTAAAGGTTTTTTCCGAAAAACGAGAATGCAGCTACGGTAAATACAGCCGCTATAATTGGGCCATTCACTTTAGCTCGAGTCATCCTAATAAGAGCTATCGCTTGAGCAGTCATCAAACCCGAATTAAATAATGTGGCCCCTATATTAGATAAAGCAAAGTAATCGGTCGTCAAATTGGCTGGAGACGTTAAGATTATAATTTGTCCAGTTACTATTTCTTGTGGCGTGTTAAATACAAACGCTACTAAAGTAAAGAACATTGCTATACTAATCAAAAAACCATACTTTACATTCTGAGAAATGGTCGTGTAACTCGAGATATATAGTTGGTTTTCAGTAATCATCTATTATCCCCTTTCCCCGTTTCAACTGTAATATTTAAAAGCGTTCTCAAAAATTTGGTAATAAAAAAATGGAGATAGACGGGCTCGAACCGACGACCTCTTCGCTGCCAGCGAAGCGCTCTCCCAACTGAGCTATACCCCCACGTAAAAAACACGTTATAATTTATTTTCGCATATATTACGTTGCATGTCTATAGTTTTAAACAAATCATTCAACATTTTTAAAATTTCAGTCACAAATCCTAGCTAATGTAATTTAATTGACGCAATGCATTTGGAATACCATTATTTTCGTTAGAGTCCGTTATACTATTAGCGACATCTTTCACTTCTTTCTCAGCGTTACCCATGGCAATGCCAAATCCTACGTTCTTAATCATTTCAATATCGTTCATCCCGTCGCCGAATGCCACGACATCTTTCAGATTTATCCCCAAATGGTTCGCGAGTATTTTAATTGTTAAGAATTTTGATCCGTCACCGGGCAGAATATCCACACCTGTTTTATACCAGCGAACAAATCGGAAATGAGAAAATTGGTTTTTATAAATTTCCATTTCATCTTCTGATACAAAGAGCAAGCATTGTACGAGTGATTGTGTTTTATGAAAATCTCTATTGTGTTCAGGAATAGAAAAACCTACAAATTGCATTCCATTCTTCACTCGACTGTCAGGCGTTTCGCTTCTACGTCTTAAATCATCTATTGTTTCGTAAACAAGTTGATGGTTGTTCTCATCAGCCAGTTTTATTAATTTTTGGAGTTCTTCTTTATCTAAAAAATTAGTATAAATAGCTTCATGATTATAATATGCTGCTGCACCATTACATACAATATAATTTGATATCCCTAATTCTTCAATAACCTCTCTTGCCATCGTGCGATTTCTTCCCGTAGCAATAGCAACTTCGTGCGATTTATTTAATTCTTTAATTGCTTGTTTAGTTTCCACAGGAATAGCTTTATTATCATCTAAAACTGTTCCATCAATATCAAAAATAAATAACTTTTTATTTTCCAATCATAGACACTCCCTTAATATAAATACACCCTTACTATATATAATTTAAATCTAAACTACAACTCATTTTCAATCTTGCGGTTAAGTTTTGTTGATTTCCTTCTTCTATACTTATTATTTTTAGTATGGTAGAATAACTATATCAGTGGTTTCTTACACCACGCACCGAGCGGAGATTTTCAAAATAAATTAAATTTACAATTTTATAGATCACAGTTATGCAAAGTAAGATTTAAAAGAGAATTTAATTATTAAAATAAGGGAGATATACAATGAAACCAAATATTAAAAATAACGAGACAGCTATGTTTGCATTAGGCGGTTTAAATGAAATCGGTAAAAATACCTATGCCATACAATTTCAAGATGAAATCATTTTAATTGACGCCGGGATTAAATTTCCAGAGGATGATTTATTAGGCATCGATTATGTTATTCCTGATTATTCTTATCTTGTAGAAAATAAAGAAAAAATTAAAGGGCTATTTATTACTCATGGTCATGAAGACCACGTCGGAGGTACTCCTTTCTTATTGAAGCAACTAAATATACCTATTTACGCAGGTAAATTAGCTTTAGCTCTTATTAGAAACAAATTAACTGAACACAACTTACTCCGTTCAGCTACCTTACATGAAATTGATGAAGACACAGTTATCAAATTCAGAAAAACAACAGTATCGTTTTTCAGAACGACCCATAGTGTGCCTGAATCATACGGTATTGTAGTAAAAACACCTAATGGGAATATTGTTGAGACTGGGGACTTCAAGTTTGACTTTACTCCTGTAGGCGAACCAGCAAACATTCATAAGATGGCTAGAATTGGTGAAGAAGGCGTCCTTGCATTACTTTCAGATAGTACAAATGCAGAAATACCCGATTTTACTAAGTCTGAACAAATGGTTGGCGAAACGATTAGAAACTTGTTCAACAAAATCGATGGTCGTATTATCTTCGCAACCTTCGCATCTAACATTTCCAGAGTTCAACAGGCTATTGAAGCAGCAAACAAAACCGGTCGTAAAATTGCCGTGTTTGGACGTAGTATGGTTACAAACCTTGAAACCGGTCAAGAGTTAGGCTATATTCACGCAGATGAAGGTACCTTTATTCATCCAAATGAGATAAAAAAATATAAAGCAAATGAAGTTTTGATTCTGTGTACCGGATCTCAAGGAGAACCTATGGCTGCATTGAGTAGAATTGCTAACGGGACACACAGACAGATTTCTATTCAACCTGGAGATTCCGTTATCTTCTCAAGCTCACCTATTCCTGGAAATACAATGAGCATTAATCGTGTTATCAATCAATTGCTCGAAGCCGGTGCAAATGTCATTCATGGAAAAATAAATAATATTCACACTTCTGGACATGGTGGTCAAGAAGAGCAAAAGTTAATGTTACAATTAATGAAACCTAAATACTTCGTTCCTATCCACGGCGAACACCGCATGCAACGCATACATGCGAAACTCGCTCAACAAACAGGCGTTCCGAAAGAGAATTGTTTTATTTTAGATAATGGAGATATTATGGCCTTTACCGAAGATACTGCAAGACGTGCCGGAGAGATTGATGCAAAAGATGTCTACGTTGATGGTAGTGGTGTTGGGGATATCGGCAATGTCGTTTTGAGAGATCGAAAAATACTCTCTGATAATGGCTTGGTTGTGGTTGTTGCCACAATAGATGCAGAGAAGAAAAAAATTCTGGCTGGTCCTGATATCATTTCTCGAGGATTCATTTATATGAGAGAATCCGAAGAACTTATACAAAAAGCTCAAAAAGTAGCCTTTGATAGTATTCAACAATCATTTAAGCGTGAACAAATAAATGAATATAAGATGAGAAATGATTTAATCGATGATATTAAAGAATTCCTCTTTACTGAAACTGAGCGTCGCCCGATTATCTTACCTGTTATTTTAACAAACTAATCTAAAAAAAGTGCCCCATTCAAGTATAGATACTTGAATGGGGCACTTTTTTTAATTATTTTTAACAATATCATGTCTAAAAGCGTATATGGCTACTTGAGTACGATCTTCTACTTCCAATTTCGATAAAATATTTGACACATGCGTCTTAACTGTTTTTAAAGTAATAAATAATTCATCTGCTATGTTCTGATTTGTGTACCCTTTTGAAATAAGTTGCACGACTTCGTTTTCTCTGCTTGTCAATCTATCATGCAGCTGATTTTTATTTTCTTCATATCTTTTTTCTTCAAGTATGGTAGACACTTCATCTTCGATATAATTTTGACCATCATGCGTTTCACGGATGGCTTGAGCAATCTCGGTTGCAGAGGATGTTTTCAGAATATAGCCACTTGCCCCCGCTTGCATTGCCGGATATACTTTTTCGTCATCAATGAAGCTTGTTAAAATAATTATCTTTGCTTCCGGCCACTTTTTCATTATTTCTATTGTCGCTGCTGTCCCATCCGTTACTTCCATGACTAAGTCCATCAAAATGATGTCCGGTTTTTCTTCCAGTGCTAGATCAATAGCTTCCTGGCCATTAACTGCCTCTCCCACTAATTCAAAATCCTCTTGAATAGAAAAGAATGACGATAAACCCAACCGAACCATTTCATGATCATCTACCAGCATTAATCGAATCACATTCTCACTCTCCTTAAATTAAAGGTACGTTTATTTCAATACGGGTTCCAAACTTAGGAAGAGAAACGATTTTAACATTTCCACCCATGCCTTCTATTCGTTCTTTAATATTATGTAATCCGTAACTACCTGTTTTTTTATCATCGACGTTAAACCCTATACCATCATCATTTACCCTGAGTTGGATACTGCTTCCATTTTGAGTTAAATAGACTTCCAGCACTTTTGCTTTAGCGTGTCTAAGGACATTAGATAAAAGTTCCTGTAATATTCTGAAAAAGTGATCTTCCATCACTGTAGACATTAAAACTTCTTCGATTTCATAATGTATGTCCACATCTATTTTAGATGAAAGTTCCTTCAGTAGTTGTTCAATTCCCTGTTTCAAAGATTTCCCATCCAATTGAACTGGTCTGAGATGTAATAACAAGGCTCGCATTTCTGTCTGTGAAGCGTGAATGGTCTGCTCTATCATATTTAATTGTTTAACGACAGGCTCCGGGCAATGAACCACCTGTTGATTCACTGCAGACAGCATCATTGATGCAGCAAACAGCTGTTGTGACACTGAATCGTGCAATTCTCTAGCTATACGTTTGCGTTCGTTTTCGAGAATATCATTTTTCGTTTCATTATCAAGCGTTTTTGATTCTTGAGCATTTTTTAACGCCTCATCTGCCATAAACATTAATTTTTCATGTAATTTCAAAAATTGTCTGTCAATATCTTCATTTATTTGTAGCGGTGTATCTAACGAATACATATTCATGAATATTGAAGCGGAATAATGACCTTGACTCATCATTCTTAACCCTTCTTCGACTCTCCTTAATTTCTTTTTTTCAAACGCTCTTAAATATGAGATTGTAACAACTGATAATATGAAGGAAAACAGAATTAAATAAAAAAGCAGGGATATGCCTACAATATTTGCTCTATAAAGTGCTGTTACCCATTGATTCTCAGAAAGTGCTAAAAATATAAACACGGTAATGAATAATAATATGAAAAAGAACAATAAGAAATATCTTAATAAATGTGATAAGGACTTTTTCATAAATAAACAACCTCAACTTCACCAATCAGTGTGCTGGAAACGACTTTAATTTTTCTGAGTGCTGTATCATAATTTTTTGACTGCCACTTGACCGTTTCATTTTTCATATCAAAGACCTCATCTTCAATAATTAATTTTCCCAGCACTATGCTGACATTTAACGACAGCGCCACATCTTTCGGAACGAACAGCTTAGTGTCGCCAAAGCCTTTTGTTAACAGTAAGATGTTTTCTTTTATTGGTAAAACTGTGTTGCCTAAGTCAAAGAAGGTATCTCCCATTATTTTCTGGAAGTTATGATCTTCCCATTGAAATATATCCTTACCTACAAAGTCATCTCCAATCCATTTGTTTCGATATAATTTCAACTCATTTCCTTCACTTTCATTCCATTGCATAGAAATATACTCTTTGTCTCGCCAATATTGCTTTTTTCTAAATAAAGGATCACGCATAGTATTTAATAACTTTTCATCTGAACTTAATTGAAATAATAAAAATAGAGCTAATAATACCCAGAAGGCTGTCGTAAATATAAAAGATGCAAGAAAAAAAGCCAAACTCGTCCACAAATAATTGGTATGTTTTTGTGTTTCTTTGGGAGATGATTTATATAGGGCTAAGAACCCAATAGCTAAAACAAAAAATAAAAAGAAAACATAATTATGAGCGATTTGATATAAAAGCCAAACGAACAGTATGATCAAAGTTGCTTTATACGCATAGACATTCATACTATCTCTCCTCTACTTGAATCTATAGCAAGTATAACGAATTTATTCTAAAATAGCATTACTTTCTCTTAAAAACACGTCTTAAGTCTTGTTAAAAAAAAAGCTAAAGGCTGTCTATACTACACAGCCTTTAGCTTTCATTAAAATACTTTGGTAACTTCTACTGACATTCTTCCACCTGGCGTTTCGATTTGAACTTTGTCGCCTATGCTTTTTCCTAATAAAGCTTGTGCAATAGGGGACTCGTTCGAAATCTTGCCGGAAAATGGATCAGCCTCAGCTTTGCCTACGATGGTATACTCTTCTTCAATACCATCAGGTAATTCTTTAAATGTTACAGAACGGCCTAGAGTGACTTCGCCTTCTTTGGAATTTGAACTATCAATTATTTCTGCATTCTGAAGCATGTTTTCAACTGTGCTTATTCTGCCTTCTATGAAAGCTTGTTCATCTTTAGCTGATTCATACTCAGAGTTCTCTGATAAGTCTCCAAAACCACGAGCGATTTTGATACGTTCAACAACTTCTTTTCTCTTGACTGACTTTAATTCGTTTAATTCTTTTTCTAATTTTTCTTTACCTTGAGCAGTCATTGGATATACTTTTTCTGTCATCATTATTATTCACCTCATAAAATACATTATTATTAAAACTGGTTATCATAAAAATTTAATGTCAACTAAATTCTCAATGGAATTAAGATACCATGAACGTATATAGTTGTAAAGCGTTTTTCTAAAATAAAACGTCCCTCGTTTATAAGGAACGTTCTTCAAATATGGTATGTATCTTTGTAGTCATTAGATCTATAGCTACCTGATTTCTGCCACCTTCAGGTATGATGATATCTGCAAATTTTTTGGTTGGCTCGATAAATTGGGTATGCATGGGTTTAACAACTGATAAGTATTGTTCGATGACATTATCCAGAGTTCTTCCTCGTTCTTCAATATCTCTCTTGATACGTCGAATAATTCGGATATCATCGTCAGTATCAACATAAACCTTTATATCCATTAAATCTCTTAACCTTGTATCTTCTAAAATAAGAATGCCCTCAAGGATAATAACCTCTTTTGGTTCCTGACATATTGTTTCATCACTTCTGGTGTGTCTTGTATAATCATATATTGGTTTATTAATACTTTTGTATTCCAATAAATCATGTAGGTGAGAAATGAGTAGATCAGTATCAAATGCAAAAGGATGATCATAATTGGTTTTTAATCGTTCTTCAAAACTCAAATAATCCTGGTCTTTATAATAAGAGTCTTGTTCAAGCATCATAATTGATTTTCCCGGGAAATAATTATAGATAGCTTGACTGACACTTGTTTTTCCACTACCCGAACCGCCAGTTACGCCTATCACGATAGGTTTTTTTTTTTGATTCTTATCCATAATACAGTTCCTTTCTTTAAACAACCAATATAATGGTCTTAAGAAAAGCATTGAGTCTGATTATGACTCAATGCTTTCGCAGACTTTGTCTACTCATCTAAATATTCTCGCTTGTACTCTAAATGTTGTTCGTATGATTCTGAAAAATAAACTTCTTTTGTGGCTAAATCCGCTAAAAAATACATGTAATCCGTTTCCGCCGGGTATAAGCTGGCTTTAATAGATTCTTCGGAAGGATTATTAACGGGACCTGGTCCAAGACCTGTGTGCTTATATAAGTTATATGGCGAATCTGTTTCCAGATCGTCATAGGTTATTCGTTCTTGATGCTCTCCGAGAGCATAGGTAATACTTACATCCGTTTGAAGCGGCATCTCAGCGTCTAGACGATTATAAAAAACGCCTGAAATCAATTCACGGTCTTCATAGGTTATACCTTCTCTTTCAATAAAAGAAGCCATTGTCAGTATCTTATGCACTGTTGTTTCCTGCGCTTCTATTTCTGTGTAATAATCTTCTAAAACTTGATCCATGTGATCGATCATTTGAGTTACTAATTCGTTTAATGTCGTATCTTCGAGCAACTCATATGTTGCTGGATACAAATAACCTTCTAGGGAATAAAGTATTTCCTCATTATCATAAATGGTTTCATTCAACAAATTTGGGAATACTTCAGCCTTTTCAGCTAGGAAATCTTCATTCTCGATTAAATCAAAAAATTCATCAATGGAATAATCTGTTTGTTGCTCTATTACAATAGCGACTTGTTCAACAGTAAAACCTTCAGGGATCGTTATAGATCCTGAAGCTTCTTCCATAATTGGAGTTCCCCCATCTTGCAGCTGAGTCACAATTTCATCTGTAGACATTGAAGGAGAAAACAGATAGTAACCTGCTTGAAAGCCTTCTTCTCCAGTAAATCTTAAATGATAGTTGAAAACAAAAGCACTTCGAATAATATTGCTTTCTTCCAGGATCCGGGCAATATCCGTACGCGATGAGCCGATAGGGATCTCGATTGGGATATCCTCGTTACTACCTGGCTCCAAAGGTTCCAATGAAGACGTGTAATATTGGTAGCCCGAAACAACGAGCACAACAATTAATATGATTAAAATTGAAACAATGCTTAATACAATTTTTCTAACTGTTTTTATCGATTGTCTATCAGGCATGAACTGTCCATCCTTTTTTTAATAAGATAGTTGTCTTAATCATTATACACAATATGTATGCTACAGAAAAGTAATTCTCCTTCTCACTTTGATTTAATATCTAGTACGATGAGTATTCTAATCAATAGCATGTTTTATTCCATAAAAAAAATGGATAGCGAAAAGTCTTTCATACCTATAACATCATGAGTTAGACTATTTTTTCCCTATCCATCTTTCTATTTATATTTACTTTTATTCTTCTTCTTCGTCTTCTTCTTCCTCTTCCTCTTCGCTGATAAATGTATTTAGAACTTCCTCAATCATTTCCCATTCTGCATCTGATTCAATTGAACTCAAAGTACCTTCAAGTCCGCCATCTGATTCTTTATAAGAAAATGCAGACAGTTCAACTTCTTCTCCTTCGTCGGTACCAGTCGGATAAACTAATACATAGGATTTACCGAAATCATCTGATTCAAACGTGAAAAGGATCTCGTATAACTCTTCGTTACCCTCTTCATCGATAATTGTGATATGTTCATGGTCGTTTTCGTGATCGTGGTTGTGTTCCTCTGACATTATTATTCCTCCTTTATTTTTTTTGAATGTTGATCTAAATAATTCTGTAATATCATTACAGCAGCAAGTTTATCGATGACTTTTTTTCTTTTTTTTCGTGAAGTATTGCCTTCTTCGATCAACATTCGGGTCGCTTGCATAGTAGTTAACCGTTCGTCTTGGTATGTCACTGGTAATTTAAAGAGTTCTTCGAGTTTTTTCCCGTATTCCATTGAAATCTCAGCACGTTCACCAATTGTGCCATTCATATTCTTAGGTAAACCTACTACGAACGACTCTACCTCATACTCTTCAACGAGTTCTTTGATTCGTTCAAGACCGAATTGATTCTTAGATTCATTAATTTGAACTGTTTCTATTCCTTGAGCTGTCCAACCAAAATAATCGCTGACAGCAACACCTACAGTTTTCGAGCCGACATCCAATCCCATGATACGCATCTTATTTTTTGTTCTCAATATAACGAGCAACTAATTCTTCTAAAATTTCATCTCTTTCATGACGTTTTATCAAGTTTCTCGCATCATTATGACGAGGTATATAAGCAGGATCTCCCGATAATAAATAACCAACAATTTGATTTATAGGATTATATCCTTTTTCTTCTAGGGCTTTATATACCAGTCTTAGCGTTTCATCGACATTGTGTTCATCAATATTATCAACACTAAATCGAACAGTATGATCATTTATAGTCATTTAACGTTCCCTCCGTCTTTTCATTAACGAATATAAGTTACCCGTTTAAAATATTCATTAATCAAAAATTTCTGTTATGTTCATTTTACTAGAAATCTATTCAAAGTACAATGTAATCTATAAGCGAAATTTTTTTAGAAGGTTACCACTGTCGTTAAGGTTCTCGGTTCAGCTCGATCCACTCCGGAACTGCTTTTAGTGCTTCTGGCAGTCCATCAGGTTTTTTACCTCCAGCTTGAGCAAAGTCATCACGGCCTCCGCCTCCGCCTTTTACATATGGAGAGATTGTTTTTATTAAGTTGCCTGCTTTCAATTTTTTATCTATTGCTTTTTGATTAAGTGATGCAATAATATTTACTTTGCCTTCATTTCTCAGACCCAGTACTAAAATATCTGAATAATTATTTTGTTTCCATTTATCGGCTAACTGTCTTAATTGATTCATGTCTTTTGCTTTGATTTCTTCCGCGATAACCGTTAAGTCTCCTACAGTTTTGACTTGGGTAAAGATATCTTCAGCTTGTGCATTAGCTAATTTTGAATGTAACGACTCATTTATCTGACTGATATCTTTCAATTCTTTCTGCAAGCCTTCGATTTTAACTGGAAGATCAGTTAGTGATTGTATTTTCATAAGTTTGGACACTTGCTTCAAGATAGTTAGTTGCTCTTCCATCCACCGATAAGCGCCCTCGCTCGTTTGTGCAATAATTCTTCTTGTTCCCGCGCCTATACCACTTTCTGAAATGATTTTGAATAGTCCTATCTCAGATGTAGAATTGACGTGCGTTCCCCCGCATAGCTCTTTGGAATAATCATCAATCATTACGACACGTACGTTTTCACCGTATTTCTCGCCGAACAAGGCCATTGCGCCCATATCTTTTGCTGTCTCGATATCCGTTTCAACAGTTTTTATTATCATATTTTCTCGGATTTTCTGATTGACAATTTCTTCCACTTCTTTCAATTCATCTTCTGTCACTTGTCCAAAATGAGTAAAGTCAAATCTCAAGTATTCATCTTCAACCAGTGACCCTGCTTGATTTGCATGATTACCAATAATGTCTTTTAACGCTTGATGTAAAAGGTGCGTAGCTGTATGGTTACGTTCGATCAAGCTTCTGCGCTTTTTATCGATGACTAGATGATAGATTTCATTCGCAGTCAAGGTTTGTCTAACCTCTGCTTCATGAATAGGCTGACCTTCAGGACCAGATTTTACGTTCGTGACCTCAGCCATGACAGTTTGATCTTCATTGAGAATTAAACCACTGTCTCCTACTTGTCCACCTTTTTCAGCATAAAAAGGACTTTCCTCGAATATAAGTCTGACTAATTCCCCTGGTTCGACTGTTTCAGCAAACGCATCATTCTTAATAATTTTAACCAATTTACTGGTTGTTTCATCAGTCTCATAACCAACAAAGTCACTCGTCATGGTGAGACTGTTTAAAAGTGACGAGTGAATAGCCATAGATCCTTCAGCTTGACGTGCAGAACGGGCTCTCTCCCGTTGTTTTTCCATTTCCATTTCAAATTCTTCATAATTGATTTTCATATTTTCTTCAAGTATGACTTCCTCAGTTAATTCTATAGGAAAACCATAGGTGTCATATAACTGAAAAACATCTTTCCCTGAAATTACTGTCTGGCCTTCTGCTTTTAATTGACTGACAGTTTCTTTAACTTTATCTAAGCCCGCAGACAGTGTTTCAAGGAATCTTTCTTCTTCATTCAAGATAACCTTCTCAACGAATTCAGTTTTTTCACTAACTTCTGGATAATGTTCTTTCATGATTTCTGCAACCACTGGAACAAGCTGTGTCAAGAATGGTTTTTCAATGTCTAACTTTCTCCCGTGCATGACGCTTCTTCTGAGCAACCGTCTTAATACATAGCCACGACCTTCATTAGAGGGCAATGCACCGTCGCTAATTGCAAATACTAGCGTACGAATGTGATCAGCAATTACTTTGAAACTCACTTTATTTTTTGAATCATCCCCGTATTGATATCCGGAAATTTCTGCCACTTTATTTATAATTGGCAGAAATAAATCTGTTTCAAAATTAGTTGGAGCATCTTGAATGACCGATACAATACGTTCGAGCCCCATACCTGTATCTATATTTTTATTAGGTAAGGGTTCATACGTATCATCTGATTTGTGATTGAATTCTGAAAAGACCAAATTCCATATTTCTAACCAACGTTCATTTTCTCCACCAGGATAGTTCTCTACATGTCCTTCTGGTAAATTGTTGAACGATTCGCCTCTATCATAAAATATTTCAGAATCCGGTCCGCAGGGTCCTTCCCCGATATCCCAAAAATTGCCTTCTTCTTTGATTAAATGCGCTTCATCCACACCGATTTTATCTTTCCAAATCGCATACGTTTCATCGTCTTGCGGGTAGACAGTGATATACAGTTTTTCTGGGTCTAGCGCTAACCACTCATTTCCAGTCAAAAATTCCCATGCCCATTCAATTGCTTCTTCTTTAAAGTAATCCCCTATTGAAAAATTACCCAACATTTCAAATAATGTGTGGTGTCTAGCAGTCACACCAACATTTTCAATGTCATTTGTTCGAATACTTTTCTGTGAACTCGCGATTCTCGGATTATCCGGTTTTACTGTACCATCAAAGTATTTTTTCATTGTAGCTACCCCAGAATTGATCCAAAGTAATGTAGGATCTTCTACCGGAACTAGTGATGCACTCTTTTCGATTTTATGCCCTTTTTCTTTGAAAAAATCTAAAAAGAGTTGTCTTAACTCTGAACTTGATAATTTCTTCATCATTCATTTCTCCTTTAATCTAAAATATATATAAAACAAAAAAACTGAATAAACTACTACAGACAAGGACGAGTGTGCGCGGTACCACCTTGTTTGCAATAACTTATTCAGTCAGTCATTACCTCTTAAGACTTGTTAACGCCAAGTAACGTCATAATTTCTTATGAATAATAGAATGGTAGCACTAACCGTGTGTAATATTCTTTCAGCTTTTGAATATCTCTCTTTGATTACACCCTAGTATGTCCTTCTATGAATGATAGAATTATAGCGTAGATAAACCGATTAGTCAATAATTCTCTGTTCATCTCACTTAATTATTTAACACAATATTGTTGAAATGTATTATTCTGTATCTGTCCATTCTGTTTCGTTTGCCGGAAAATATTTATGCAGTGAAAACCCACGCCCTAAGACTTCACTCGCTGGCATAGCTACAACAAAGGCATTCGCATCTGCTTTTAGCACAGCTTCTTTCAATAGTGTGAATTCTCTCTCTTGGATAACTGCCATAAGCATATCTTTATCTGTATTTCCGTATCCTCCACGAATACCCAAGTTCGTCACGCCACGTTCCATGGTATGCAGAATTTCCTGTCTGATATCTTCAGGATTATCCGAAATGATAAATACATTTTTATTACGATTAAACCCAAGCTGTACCAGGTCGATCGTACGCGAAACGATAAAGAGAGAGATCAGAGAAAACATGACTGTTTCAACGTCAAAGACTAGTAATGCAACCAATATGACAAGGCCATCTACTATTATTGTGCTGAAACCCAATTGAAAATGTAAATACTGATAAAGTATCTGAACAATAACGCTTGTCCCGCCTGTCGATGATTTTGCTCGATAAACAATTCCTATCCCTAATCCTGTAAGTCCTCCACCATATAATGCCGCCAGTAGCGGTTCTGTAGTAATGGGGCCCCAGTGTCCAATAAAACTTAAGAAGAACGGTAAAAGCAAACTTCCTAATATCGTTTTATATCCAGCTTCTTTTCCTAATAGGATAAAGCATACTACCAATAAGGGGATATTCAGTGCATATTGGAACAGAGCAGGTTCCCAGCCAAACATTGAATTCGCGGCAATAGATAACCCAGATACTCCGCCTGACACTATGTCATTGGGCAATAAAAACACTTGAAATGAAACCGCCGTCAAAAACGACCCGAATATAATATAGGTATAATCCACTGCACTTAACGTATATTTTTTTGCTACTCGTAACATCTGATATCCTCCTTATATATTAAATTTAGTCAACCCGAGACATTTTAACATTTAAAGCAAGGGGAATACAAGGATTACTTTTTTTAACTTTAAATCTTTAATCTTATCTTTCTTTTATCCTATTTTCACGTATACTATGGTTATTAAATAGAAATCGGTGATGACTGTGCATAATAAACATTTAATCTTTATTATCAATGAATATTCAAGACACGGGAAAAAAACAACGAATCAAATCAGAGAAATTATGGACCGTTTTGATAGTACATATGAAATCCATATAACCCAATATAAGCAACATGCTACTTTGTTAGCTGAATCGTTTGCGAATAAAATAGCAAACAATTCACTTATCGTTGCTGTCGGAGGCGATGGCACGTTAAATGAAGTCGTTAACGGATTAGTCAATGCCGGCAATCATTTGCCCGTTGGCTACATACCGACCGGATCCGGAAACGATTTTGCTCGATCGCTTGATTTGCCTTTGTCCATTGAAACATCCATACACAACATAGTCGAAACAAGCGAACCTACACCACTGGATATTTTGGTGGGCTTATCTGATACTTTAAATATCATAGCTGTCAATAGCATAGGATTTGGAATAGATGGCTTGGTCATGTATAAAATCGATCAGACAAAAAGCAAACAAACAAACAACAAGTTTTTTTACATTGCTTCTGTTATGTCTGCCTATTTTTCACAGAAACCTTTCCCGTTGAAGTTGATTGCGGATGATCGAACATTCACTTATGGCGAAGCCTTATTAGTTTTATGTACGAATAATAAATTCTTCGCCGGAGGAATCCCTATCCATCCACAAGCAGATGCAACCGATGAGCTGATCGATGTAGTCGTTGCTGAAAAGGTCACTTTCTGGGAATTACTGCATATTTTATTTTCGGTATTAACCACCCAGAAGCATTTAAATCATCCGAAACTGCATTCTCATAGGGTTTCTTCTTGTAAACTAAGACTCTATACTCCTCAATATGGACAAAAAGACGGCGAATTAATAGATAAAAACGTGCAAAACATCTCTGTCAAACTAATAAAACAATCCTTTTGGATTTAGTCTTAATTAAAAAAGTGACCTCATTTAAATGAGGTCACTTTTTTAAGGTCTAATATCTTCCATTCCAATCATCGGATTGACTGAATCACTGTCTATATGAGAAGGCGTCAACACATATTTTGTTTTTGTAACATTATTACTAGTCGCTTTTTTGGGAACTTTTCTTTTTAATGTTACAGCCTCTTTTTCCTTTTCACTATTGATCCGCATGGATAATGAAGTTAATCGCTCAGTTGTGTTCTCTGAAATACTTTTTACAAAAGCAGATTCTTCTCCACATAAAAGTAACGTCTGACTTGCACGCGTTATAGCTGTATAAACAATATCTTTTTTCAACATTCTTCCATATCCGTATACTATAGGCAGAATCACCATTGGATACTCGCTTCCCTGTGATTTATGAATAGAACAGCAATACGAAAGAGTAATTTTATTCCACTCATTTCTGAGATAATTCACTTCATTGCCATCAAAATCTATGACTAGTTCTTCCACGTTATTTTCAGATTCTTTGGATGAAATGATTCCCTTTATGATGCCCATATCTCCGTTAAACACATTTCTTTCAGGTTCATTAATGAGTTGTAATACTTTATCACCAATTCGGTAAGATTTATCCTTGAATTCAACTTCTTTGGTTTTTTCATCTTTGGGATTAAACAAGTTTTGAAGATTTTTATTTAGATTGTCTATACCGGCGTGCCCTTTATATATAGGAGCAAGCACCTGAATATCCTGGGCTGTATAGCCTTTTTCAATTGCTTTAGTAACCAGTAAAGAGACTACTTCAACAACACGGTTTGTGACGCACGGGAAAAAATTGCGGTCCTTTTTTTTACCAGTAAAATCTGATGGAATTTGACCTTTCTTTATTTCGTGAGCCAATGAAACAATGGAGGATCCGTCATCCTGACGGTAAATCTCAGTCAATTCTTTTTTTTCAATCATTTCGCTTGAAATTAAATCTCTCAAAACCTGACCGGGACCTACAGAAGGTAACTGATCTTTATCCCCCACCATAATGACTTTCATATCATTAGGAACTGATTTTAATAGCTGATAGGCCAACCAGGTATCCACCATAGACATCTCATCGATGATCAATAGGGATCCTTTCAACATGCGATCGGTCTCTTGCATCGGATCTTCCTCGGAACCCGTTAATCCAAGTAATCGATGAATGGTGCTCGACGGTAGGCCCGTTGTTTCTTTCATCCGTTTAGCCGCGCGTCCGGTTGGCGCAGCTAAGATAACGGGATAAGGGTCATTCGGGTAATCAGCTGGATCGAGACTCAAATCATGTAAATCAGCAAAAACCGACACAATAACTTCCAACACTGTCGTTTTACCAGTACCAGGTCCTCCTGTTAATAAGAAAACTGAAGAGGTCAATGCTCTTCTTATCGCTTCTTTTTGAGATGAACCAAATATTATCCCTCGACGTTTTTCAAACTGCTTGATTTTTTTGTCGATATCTTTTTCTTTTATTGTTTCTTTATCTGAGCTCGTCATCAATCTTTCTAATGCCCCTGCAATACCCCATTCGGAAGCATATAAAGAGGGTAGATAAAAGCGATTTTCTTCTTGAATGATGTTCTGCAAATCAACTAATTCTATAATAATCTCAGCTACTAAATCCGGATTAATAATAAACGAACGGCTACTTTCCAGTATTTTCAAACTCTGATGCAATAGAAAATCCGCTTCAACATATGTGTCTCCAGATTTCATGGTTTGTTCTTCAAGTGTGTATAAAATACCTGCCTTGATTCGTTCCGGAGCATCTCCTTCAACACCAATTTCTTCAGCTACCGAATCTGCACGTTTAAAACCGATACCTTCAATCTCTACAATTAATTTATACGGATTAGATTGGATTACTGATAAGGTTTCACCTTCAAATCGCTGGTATATTTTATAAGCGAGCTGGTTTGAAATGCCATAATTATTTAAAGCTATAATGATTTTCTGCATGCCCTGTTCTTTATCTAATACAGATAGCAGCATCATTTTTTTCGATTGATTTAATCCGGGAACATCGTCCAAAACACTTTCGTCTGCTAATATTTTATCCAGACTTTCAAGACCTAGTGTTTCAACTATTTTTTCGGCTGATTTTTTACCGATCCCCCTGAAACGTGGGCTAGAAAGGTAAGTAACGATTGCTTCTTCAGTAGACGGTTTTTCTTTTATATATTTCGTCGATAGAAACTGCAGCCCATATTTAGGATGATCTGTCCATTTACCAAAGAATTTATAAGGATCGCCTTCTTGGATTTGTCCAAAATTCCCCGTGACTATTGTCTGTGTTTCTTTAACCTTTGTATTGGTGGAATCAATTTTAACTAATATAACTTTATAGTAGTTAGATGGATTAGAAAAATAAATCGCTACTATTTCACCGATGATGTATTCTTCTGAACTCTCTTCATTTGAAAAATCAAGTTGTTGCACACCAAGTCCTCCTTCCTTGACTAGTTTATCTAATACATGACTATTTATCTAGATTTTTTTCAGAAAATTCATTATTTTCTCTAAAGACTGTTGGCGATACATTTTTAAAAGCTTTAAAGTTTCGGTTAAATGTCCGCAATGTTTTATATCCACATTTTTGAGCCACTTCACTAACGGCTTCTTCGCTATTGAGTAATAAATATGCAGCTTGAGTTAACCGGTATCTGTTTAAGTACGTGGTAAATGTCAAATTTGTATAATGATAGAATAATTTTGATAAATAAGCATAGTCGTACTGGATAGATTTCGAAACATCTCTTAATGTACAATCATCTTGGTAGTGGTTATCTATATAGACGAGAATGTTTTGGATGATTTTTCGTTTAGATGTTACTTTAATCGATTCAAAAGAAGTTGTTTGAATTAATCTATCACAATAATTATAAAGCAAACCTTTTTGAGCATAAACAGTTGGGAATTCATCTTTTAGAGGGATATCATCCACCATAAATTTATTATTGATCGGCACAGAACTTTTATAAGCAGAAAAAAAATGTCCAATCAATTCAGGTGAAAAAATGAATGCTTTACACACTGAATGGTCAAGGGTCGAGAATTCATGTAATTGATTAGGGAAAATAAATACTGCTTCATTTGCTCTCAAGGTATACTCTCTTTCTTCAATTTTCACTACCATTTCGCCCTTTTCCACTACCATTATTTCATAGGCTCGATGGAAATGAAGAGGGAAATTCAAATCTGTTAAAGAGGAATATCTAAATAATTCTTCGCCTTCCATACCAAACTGCTCAAATAAATACATATAACATCCCTCCCTAAAAACACTAATATTGTCTGTTAGTATACTACAAATAGACCGTAATGAACAAGATTACATTATTTTAATTTTGTTGAAACCTATTTGCAAGTAAACTACGGATACCTTTTACAGTTAAAGACTGTCTTTAACAAAAGAGAATTCCTCTAAGACAAGTCTTGACCGTGATTTATTAGACTATCGAAAAGATAGCTGGGCCAAAGTTGACTCTTCGGATTCTTTATCAGGTGACAAGAAAAAAGAGTTGCTCATTATCTGAACAACTCTTTTTTTGGTGATATTTTATATATATTGTAATAATTTTGAGTCTTTATAGGCTCTGTCTATTGTTCCTCCACCCAGGCATTCATCACCATCATATAAAACAATCGCTTGTCCAGGTGTGATCGCGCGTGCCGGTTCGTCAAATTCCACTACTGCTGTATTATCTTCTTTGTTCAAGTGCACGGTTACACCGACATCTCTTTGTCTGTACCTGAACTTAGCTGTACATTTAAACGTCTCTGGGAATTCCTTATCTATTGTAAACGTAAATTCACTTGCTTCCAAATGCGTCGCATATAATTGAGGATGTGTAAATCCCTGACCTACAATTAGTTCATTATTTTCGATGTTTTTCCCAATCACAAACCAAGGTTCATTTGATTGGCCCGTTCCCCCAATACCTAAACCTTTTCTTTGTCCAATTGTGTAATACATCAATCCATCATGCTGACCCATTATTTCACCATCTTCTGTCACCATGTTACCAGGTTGTGCTGGTAAATAGTTCATCAGGAAATCTTTAAAATCTTTTTCCCCGATAAAACAGATTCCTGTTGAATCTTTTTTCTTAGCTGTTGCCAAGCCTGCTTCTTCAGCAATTTTTCTTACTTCACTCTTATCCATCTCACCTATGGGAAACATGACTTTGGATAACTGTTCTTGAGATAATTGATTGAGAAAATAAGTTTGATCCTTATTAGAGTCTAATCCCCGTAACATGTGAGTTGTTCCATCTTCGTCTCTTCTCACACGCGCGTAGTGTCCTGTGGCTACATATTCTGCACCCAGGCTCATTGCATAGTCTAAAAAGGCTTTGAATTTGATTTCTTTATTACACATCACGTCAGGATTTGGTGTGCGTCCTTTTTTATATTCATCTAGAAAATATTGAAAGACTTTATCCCAATATTCTTTTTCAAAATTTATTGAATAGTAGGGTATACCTATTTTATTGGCTACAAGTGCCACGTCTTTATAATCCTCTGTAGCTGTACACACACCGTTTTCGTCTGTGTCATCCCAGTTCTTCATAAAAACGCCAATGACATCATACCCTTGTTGTTTTAATAGTAAGGCCGTAACTGATGAATCTACTCCACCACTCATACCTACGACTACTCTTGTGCTTGTATTTGACATTTTATCACCATCATTTCTGTAAAGATTCTGTACTTGCACGAATTGAAGGTTCGTATATTTCCAGTCTGTTATATTATACTGTCTGAAACTAATAAATCAAGGGAATCAATAGATAATTTCAAAAAAGGTAGTGGAACAAAAAGCATTCAGACTCGTAGTCCATACCACATATCCCATCTGCAGCAGCTACGGCTATGACAAACCGAACAGCGAATCTGCTTTGTGGAACATGTTTATGAAACTCATTCGAAATCGCTAAAGAGGCTCGGACTTTTGTCCCAGCCTCTCCCAGCTTTGCTCATTTACCGACTATCTTTAAAATACTTTTCAAACTTTCTTAAGAACCTTTGCGTTAACCAACGAATCTAGTATACCTTCAATAAATTTTCTTTCTTCTTCTAATTGATCAGATTTGTATAAATCAATCTTTTTCAATCCATTTGAGGTGACTGCAGATAATTTAAGTTCATCAATATCTTTAGAGATGATTATTTTCAGCTTAGCTACTTTTTTATCTTGACTGTTTAATGATAGCACTCTTTCATAATGAAAAGATCCATTTTTATTTTCTAGAAACCCATTGTCTCTAAGCGTATAGCGCTTTGCGTCTTCATGAATTTCATAATAATCACTGCTTCCTAATAAATGATCTTTTTTATATGTTGCCATTGTTCCTCGTCCTCTCTCATATATATTTTCTTATCTATTTTTCTTCAGGAACGTACAGGCAGATTTTATTTTATCTACAGTTTTTCTGATCATTTCTTCCGTTACATCTTGACCAAAACTTACCCGTATAGTTTCTTCGACTGCTGGATGTTTCTCATCATATAATGCAATTAACACATGACTTGGCTCAATATTACCCGCCGAGCAGGCCGAACCTATTGACACGGCGATTTTTGCTAAATCCAAATGAATGAGTAGTTTTTCTGCGGAAACACCTTTTATATGAACGCTGAGTATGTGAGGTAAACTATCCACAATTGACCCGTTCACTTTAAAATCGATCCCCGCAGCCTTTAATTCTTCTAAAAATAATGCTTTAAGATGACCGTATGAATCTCTTAATTTTTCTTTGTTCTCACTTCTTAGCTCTACGGCTTTTTTAAATCCGACAATGGCTGGGATATTTTCCGTACCGGCTCTTTTATTATTTTCCTGTTCTCCACCCATGATTAAACGAGGGATCACGATAGCTTGATTTATATATATAAAACCGATTCCCTTGGGTCCGTTGATTTTATGAGCTGAAACAGAGAGCAAGTCAATATTATCTCGTTTCACATCTATATCTTCGGTCCCGTATGCCTGGACAGCGTCCGTGTGAAAGATGATTTTAGTGTCTGATTCTCTTAAATAATTTCCGATGGCGTTTATCGGCATCAGGCTTCCTATTTCATTATTACCATACATAATAGAAATAAGGATCGTGTCTTCACGTATAGCTTCTTTGACTTGTTCAAGCGTTACTTCGCCATGTTCGTTGACCGGTAGGAACGTAACGTCAAACCCTTCACTTTCCAAGTGTTCCATGGGTTCCAATACAGCAGGGTGCTCAACTGCTGTCGTGATGATATGTTTGCCATGATTTTTAAATTTTTCAGCTGTTTTGATTATGGCCATATTATCACTTTCGGTTCCTCCACTCGTCATAATGATTTCGTGGGGTCTCGCTTGGATACTTCTAGCGAAAGTTCGTCGAGCTTCTTCAAGTATGCCTTTGCTTTCTCGACCAATTTGATGGATGCTCGAAGCATTTCCGTAATGGTTTTTCATTGCATCTGTCATTTCATCAATAACTTTTGGATGCATAGGTGTGGTTGCTGCATGATCTAAATATATAGTCTCAGTCATAAAAAAGGTCCTTTCTAAACTATGAAAGTTCAATATCGGGATATAACATTTCCAATACTTTCTTTGATAGACGTCTTCCCTTACCTTTTTGCACAAAAGCATGCATATTCATTGCAGGATTAAAATTAGCTTCAATAACTGTGTATCCCTGATTTTCCTTAGTACTTGCCAAAGTGATATCGGGTATAATCAAATCTAAACCTGTAACTTTCACATTCAATGCTTTAGCTATTTCTTCGGCGATCCGCTTATAACTTTCATGAATATCATCGGTGACATCAATGGAATCGCCTCCCGTGGAGATATTTGAATTTTCGCGGAGATACACTTTCTTATTGTTTTCTATAATGCTGTCAAACGTATAATCTTGTTCGTTAAGCATCAATGCTTCTATTTCACCAGTCTTGATTTTCTCAAGAGGTGCGCGATGGTTCTCGCCTCGATAAGGATGTTTGTTCTTTAATGCAATCAATTCTCTAATGGTATGTTTACCGTCACCTGTTATATTAGCAGGTTCACGAAGTAAGACTGCTTCAACTTTTTCGTCAAGAACAAAAAAGCGATATTCGGTTCCTTCGATATACTCTTCTACTAAGATGCCGTCATCCTCTTTGAATGCAATAGTCAGAGCATCTTCGTAGGCTCTTTTTGAAGGCAATTGTTTGAAAATAGATATCCCGATTCCATAGTTCGTAGATTTAGGTTTGACCACAATTGATTGTTTGGCTGCCAATTCATAATGGTTTTTTGCTTCTGTAAATGAAGAAAACTCTTCACCAGCGGGCACTGAGAAATCATTTTCTCTCAACACTTTTTTAGTCACTGTTTTATTAGCCATGATCCAGTGAGAAATATACGTATCTTTCGATGTCATATTGCCATTTCTCACATACTCTTTTTTGCCATTGTAATTGAAAGCTAAAAACTGGTCGTTCGCATCTAATACTGTCGTTTTTATCCCCATTTGCAAAGCATCATACAACAGTAATTGTGAACTCATCTCCATCGTTTCGAAACCATTTAAAAGAAACGGTTTTTCAAGTGAATTCTGTTTGTAGTCCAGTCCTATTTCGATACCTAAATCGATAAAAGATGACTTTTCTTTTAGTCTCGTCACTATTTTAGCAGCTAACGTTTCTTCCGGATGATGGAGTATATGTATCGCTTCATCAATGGCATCAGCGTATTCATCGGGCAAATTCAATTCACTACAAGTTTTTTTCATCATAATTAAAAGCGAAAGACCCTCTTCATGATAACGTGATGTTTCGAAAGGCTTCTCAAGAGAAGTCTGTGCATTCATTTCAATACCTAGTTTAATGTCTTCATCTGAATTATCCTCGTCCATCCATACCATCGTTAATAAATAAATATGAACGAAAAGAGATTGTTCATACGAGAAACCTAAAGGATCAAAAGGATTTACGTCGAACGATCTGAACTCGACATACCGTGCTCCGTTATTGATCAATTGACACACGTATTTACCTTTCCCTCTAAGCCTGGACGAACCATAATATTCTCTTTCTTCGTATAATGTATTATTTTTTACCAATCGTTCAATGTCATCGATATATCTACCTATAGACTCGTAAGAAACATTGTCTGTAAAGGTATTATGATAGCCATATGTGCTGTTTCTAATGCTTCTAACCATTCCGATCGATTCACTGTCTAGTAAAGATGGGTGACTCACCGGTGACGCACCAAATAAATAAGTCAATATCCACTGATATCTTAGATAATTCCGAGACATTTTAAGATATAGGTCGTTGCACCATTCATCCAATTCACTATATTCCTGGAGATGTTCACTCAGTTTTTCTAAAAGTACTGGGTCAAACGAGAAATTGAAATGTACACCGCTTATCATTTGTTTTTTCTTTCCATATTTCTCGGCTAGATTTTCACGGTATTTAATTTCGCTTGAATCCTCCACTTTAATAAGCGGGATGTCTTCTTCTTTGGGCAAAACATTAGGCATACTGAACGGCCAGACAAACTCATCTTCTGGTAGTGTACGATTAACTACATCGTGTAACGCCTTTAACCATTGATACTGCTGCTCTAGCGTGTCTTGAGGCGGAGTCACTAATTCAAGTTGGGATTCGCTGAAATCTGTTTGAATATAAGGATGATGGTTACGATTACCAAAAAGAGAGGGATGATCAGTTAAAGCTAAATACCCTTCTTTATCCACTCTGAGCCCCTCTTTTTCAATACCAAACGATCCTTTTATAAAATATGGTTCAAGTTTATTTTCTTGTATGATTTGTTTTAAATTCATTCTATACTTCCTCATTTATAAATTCCTATTAATATCAAATTCTATCTTATCACAAAGTTAGCAGTGAACCTAGAAAAATGGACACAAGATTATAGCAAACAGTTGTTCATGTTTATTTTATTGTATCCAAAAGAATGATATAATTAAAAAGAATAATAATATGATCATAATTTTCCAAAGGAGAATCGAATTGAACAAACCATTAGCCTACCGCATGCGTCCAAAAACGATTGAAAATATTGTCGGACAATCCCATCTAGTGGGAGAAGGCAAAATCATACGGAGAATGGTGAAGGCCAAACAGCTCTCTTCGATGATTTTATACGGTCCTCCCGGTATAGGAAAAACCAGTATAGCCAGTGCCATAGCTGGATCCACGCAATATGCTTTTCGTATGTTGAACGCCGCAACGGACAAGAAAAAAGATTTGGAAATTGTTGTAGAAGAAGCAAAAATGAGCGGTACTGTCGTCCTGCTGCTTGATGAGGTACATCGTTTAGATAAGCCCAAACAGGACTTTTTACTCCCCCATCTCGAGAATGGACGAATTGTATTGATAGGGGCAACCACGGAGAATCCTTACATTTCCATTCATCCCGCCATTAGAAGTCGGGCACAAATATTTGAGTTGAAACCCTTAAATGAGTCTCAAATTTCATCCGCATTAAATAGAGCTTTATTAGATGAAGAAAACGGTTTAGCACAATACCCTATTAATATTGATGAAAAAGTTTTGAATTATTTTGCTCGTTCAACGCAAGGCGATTTGAGGAGCGCTCTGAACGCCTTAGAATTAGCTGCTAAATCAACAGAACCCGATAAAGATGGAATCATCGTTATATCTTCAGACGTTGCCGAAGAATGTTTACAAAGAAAGTCTTTAAGCCACGATAAGGATGGAGATGGCCATTATAATGCTATTTCTGCCTTCCAAAAGTCAATCCGAGGCAGTGATGTCCACGCCGCTCTTCATTACTTGGCTCGCCTGATAGAAGCTGGAGAACTAAAGGTAATCATTAGACGGCTCATAGTGACGGCCTATGAAGATATCGGCCTAGCTAATCCGGCAGGAGTTGCCCGTGTCGTGACGGCCGTAGAAGCAGCAGAAAAGATAGGGTTCCCAGAAGCTCGTATACCTCTTTCTAATGCAGTTATTGAAATGTGCTTATCTCCTAAGTCTAATAGTGCTATAGTGGCAATAGACGCAGCTTTAAGCGACGTCAGAAACGGGCTGGCGGGAGATGTTCCAAGCCATTTAAAAGATGCACACTATCTAGGTGCAGAAAAACTAGGCAGTGGAATCGGGTACAAGTACCCTCACGACTATGAAAATCATTGGATAAAACAGCAATATTTACCAGATATCATCAAAAACAAACAGTATTATAATCCAATTATGACATCCAAATTTGAGAATGCTTTAAGCAATCAACTAGCAAAATTCAAGAACAAATAATTGTTCTCTAATGAGCACTCCTCATTGACTAAATAGCCACTCTGTGCTAATATAAAGATAAGAATTCTGAGGTGTACGCGATGCCTACAACAGTGTTGACCGAACATTTTATTAAAACATTGGGATTCTAAAGGAGAAATTGCTGACATGCCTTATCATTTGGAAGTCAAATATTTTTCTGGTGAAGCCCACCTGCTTATAGCGGGTTCAACCTAATATGGCGTTCAACCGGCACCATCGGATTTCTTATACTTAGTTTAAAACAGAGCCAAGACATATGTCTTGGCTCTGTTTTCCTTTTATTAGGTAATTATTCTAAACTTTAGTATAATATAAGTAAGAATAAAAGAAGGGTTGTGCGTAACATGTTACAAGAGTATAAAACGATTTTAATAGCTATCGATGGTTCTGCTCAAGCAGAGAAAGCTTTCAAAAAAGCAGTTGAAGTAGCCAAAAGAAATGATGCTGTTCTTGTTCTCACACATGTCATTGACACTAGAGCCTATCAATCATTCAGTACGTTTGATGGTTCGATCGCTGATAACGCTCGTGAAGAAGCTAAAGGTACACTTAATGATTATAAAGCGTATGCCAAGAAAGAAGGACTGTCACAAGTCAGGACTGTCTTAGAATATGGATCACCAAAAGTAATGATTGCAAAACAAATACCAGAAGCTGAAAATGTTGATTTAATCATGCTTGGTGCCACTGGTTTAAATGCAGTTGAACGTATATTCGTTGGTTCTGTTTCTGAATACGTTATACGTCAAGCTAAATGCGACGTCTTAATCGTTCGTACTGATTTGGATAATAAATATATTGAAGAGTAAAATAAAAAGGCTTGTCTTCTCCGTTAATTCGGAAAAGACAAGCCTTTTTTTCAGTAATTAATTACTGAATTTTTGTACATCACGAGCAATCATAACTTCTTCATCTGTAGGGATCAGTAACACTTTAACTTTTGAATCATCTGTTGAAATGATTCTTTGTTTGCCTCTGACATTATTTTTTTCCTCATCGATATGAACATCAAGGAAAGAAATACCGTTGATAACATTCTCACGTGTTTCTACGCCATTTTCACCGATACCTGCTGTAAAGACGATAGCATCAACGCCATTCATGGTTGCTGCATATGAACCGATGTACTTTTTAACTCTATCTTCGAATATGCGTAAAGCTAATTCTGCTCGTTCATTTGTATCTTCTACATCTTCTAAATCTCTCATATCACTTGAAATACCAGAAATCCCTTTTAATCCAGATTCATTATTTAAAATATAGATCATATCGTTAATGGACTCAATACCTTCTTTTTCCATTAAAAATGGAAGCAATGAAGCATCGATATCCCCTGATCTAGTCCCCATAGTTAAACCTGCTAATGGAGTGAATCCCATTGAAGTATCTACAGATTTACCACCATCTACGGCTGTAATGGAAGCGCCATTACCTAAATGGCACGTAATGATTTTTAAATCTTCAATTGGTTTTTCTAACATCTCCGCCGCTTTTTGAGCAACATATTTGTGACTTGTTCCATGTGCGCCATATTTACGAGCATTATGTTTTTCATAATATTCTAAAGGAATACTATATAAATAGTTTACTTTAGGCATTGTTTGATGGAAAGACGTGTCAAATACTGCGACACTTGTAATGTCTGGCAAGATTTTTCTGAACACTTTGATTCCTGTTGCATTTGCCGGATTGTGCAACGGTGCAAATTCAGATAAGCTTTCAATTTGTTCAATGACTTCATCAGTTACTACTGCTGAATCTTTAAAAATTTCTCCACCGGCAACAACACGATGTCCTACACCTTTGATTTCGTTGAAGTCTCCAATAATATTTAATTCTATTAATTGTTTCAATAACATTTCGACAGCAATTTCATGATCAGCGATATCGACAATTTGCTTGTACTTTTCACCATCATTATATTTAATTGAAAAAATAGAATCGTTTAAACCAATGCGTTCAACAATCCCAGATGCTAACTCTTCTTCTTCTGGCATTTTAAATAATTTCCATTTCAAACTTGAACTTCCAGCGTTAATTGCAATCGTTTTTGACATATCAGTCGCTCCCTTTTTTCATTTATATTTGTTGCTCTTTTTTCCATTTTTTTATATCTAGAATAAATTCCTTGAATGCATTCTGATCGTTGAGACTAGGTACAGTTGATACCAAAACTTCAGAAACTTGTTTACTTTTATCACCCTTTTTCTGCACGATAAATAGGGATTTTCTTGATTGGGTTGAACTGAACCATTCATGTGGCATATGGATAATGGCTTGGACATGGCCCACAGAATGAACATACTGCAGTAAACTTTTCACCTCTTCTGATTCAAACACATTTGTTGGCAACAAATAAAAAGCATACCCATTCTCTTTCAAATAATTAAGCCCTTGTTCAATAAGTAAATAGTGACTATAAGAATACCCTTCTTCAAATCCAGTTTGAAATGCATCACTCTCTACATCCTTAGGATAATAGCCTATTGGAAGATCTGAGACCATTAAGTCTACTGGATCCAATAAAAGAGGTTGCAAGGCATCTTGATGCATTAAATGAATCGGAATATTTAATAATGCGGAAATAGTAGATGCTAATGATATAAGTAAATCATCATTATCCACACCGGTCAATCTGATTTTTGGATTGCTTGAAAACAGCGTCGTAAAAAGAGTATATAATAAATTCCCACTTCCGACTGATAAATCTGCCAGATGCAGCGCCTCATCTTTTTCATAAAATAATTCTATGAAATAAGACAGTATAACACCAATACCATCAGGAGTCGGTTGATGATTAACTTGTAATCGCTCTTCTTTCACTGTATTAATTAACATCATCTGTATGGCTTTTTTCTTTTCTTCCAGTGTCAAATCATCAATGGATAAAGAATCATACATTTTTTTCAACTTTTTTCTAGTTTCTGGTCTAGGCAGGTTATTCTCAATATGAATTTTTCCATTATCAATGATGTTTTCACCTGTTTCAATAAAAGCTTCTATAAAGGTAGAATCTAAGTCATTTTTGATAAGTTTTGTCGATTCTAATAAAACAGTATAAAAATCTTCTACTTTAGTGGTATCCAATACAACAATCCTTTCATTTAAAGCTATATCTCAATTTTTTATATAGTATGAAAGTGAAACACGCATACTTCTATCATCTTAACTTATTCACTAAGCATGTTCAAGATTTAAGATTTTAATGTAAAGTTTTAATCCTGCATCATGACAGCGTTTCAGATTTTTAGATAGAAAAAAAAGGAATCAAAATCTAAAAAGATTTATGATTCCAGTTAATATCTAGATTAGTTAGCTACAGGATAAACAGAAACTTGCTTATTGTTTTTCCCTTTACGTTCAAAGCGAACAATACCATCGATTTTAGCAAATAAAGTATCGTCTCCGCCTCGACCTACGTTTTCACCTGGATAGATTTTAGTTCCTCTTTGACGGAATAAAATAGATCCTCCAGAGACAACTTGTCCATCAGCGCGTTTAGCTCCTAAACGTTTTGATTGTGAGTCACGGCCGTTAGTTGTTGAACCGCCACCTTTTTTATGAGCGAACAATTGTAAATTCATTTTCAACATATTCAATGCACCTCCATTATTTCCCATCAAGGGAATTAATTCTAAGATACTCATTATATTCTTCTTCTGTACTTTTTAAAGACAAATAAAGACTTTTCATGAGTATTTGACCAGTTTCCATTTGTTTTTGAGTTAAATCAGTAGGTAAAGTAAATTTTAAATATCCACCAGAATCATTTGCAGAAATCACATCAACAGGTATTTCAGCAATTTCTGATAGACTATTTACTGTACCAATACTTAAAGCTGAAACAGCAGCACAAACAATATCATTACCGTATGGGCCAGCTTCAGCATGTCCAGACATTTCTACGGACATTATTTTAGAACCTTCACGGCGAAATTGAATGTCTATCATTTCAGTCTCACTTTCTCAAATATTAGTTAGATTTAATTGATGTGATAGAAACTTTTGTATAAGGTTGGCGATGGCCTTTTTTTGTATGAGAATCTTTACGACGACGGTATTTAAACGTTGTCACTTTTTTCATACGACCTTGTTTTTCAATCGTACCTTCTACAGAAGCACCTTTGATGAAGGGACTACCTACGACACTATTGTCTCCTCCAACAAACAAAACTTCGTCGAAAATTACAGAATCGCCAGCTTCTCCGTCTAATTTTTCTACGAAGATTTCTTGACCTTCTTCTACTTTTAACTGTTTTCCACCTGTTTTGATAATTGCGTACATGTTTGTTGCACCTCCTTTAATTAATGAATAAAATGTTTAGTTTTATTCTTAAGCACTTAGACTCGCCGTTGTAAGTAGCAGAAGTCTGCTTTTAAACTTATATACGAGCGGTTGTAGTTGTGGTGCTACACATTTACAACATTGTTATCTTACCAAATTAAACATTTAGAGTCAATCAATAGTTTTACAGCGAGAAATTTGCTGTTCGGTCATCAACAGGTTTATCTTAAAAATCTGGCAGAAGAAATGGTCCGATCGCTAAATTTTTCAGCAAAACCTAAATCATGTGTAATCATAATAACTCCAACATCATTTTTGATTATCGACATCAACAATTCTCCAAAACGATTAGCCGTATCTTGATCCAGTGCAGAAGTAGGTTCATCCAAACATAAAATTTGTGGTTCCAACATTAAAGCACGAGCAATGGCCACACGCTGCTGTTGCCCCCCAGACAATGCTTTTGGATAAACATTCTGTTTATCCGAAAGAGATAATTTAACTAATAACTCTCCAGCTTTCTTATCTGCATCTTCTTTGCTTAATTCCTTATTGAGTATCGGGCTAAGCGTACAATTTTCTTTGACAGTTAAATTAGGAAAAAGCTGAAAATCTTGGAAAACTAGTCCGATTTTTTTATTGGCATTTTTGTAGGCTTCTTGAGTAGAAAACAAAGTTACGCCATCTAATCTAATTTGTCCTTCATCTGGTATATCTAACTGATTCAACAGACGAATAAAGGTTGTTTTCCCTGAGCCAGATTCTCCTACGACAGAGACGATTTCTCTTTTGTTCACCGTGAGAGAAAAGTCTTTTATAAGATCGATACCATTCATTTTTTTACTCAAATTATTGATTTCAAGCATCAGTCAAGCTCCTCTACATTTGGTAATTCTTCTCGATTCTATTCAACATGTATGAAATGATTCCTGTGATGACGAGGTACAGTACACCAACAAATATGAACGGAATAAGGGAAGCATATCTGTTAGCCGCAATTTGACCTGCTCGTAAAACCTCTCCTAAACCAAGGATATAAACAAGTGATGTATCTTTGACTAAAGCGAGAACTTCGTTTCCTACGCTTGGAAGAGTCGTTTTTAAAACTTGCGGAAAAATGACTTTAGCGTATCCTTTAAAATGATTGATTCCTAAAACTTTCAAAGCTTCAAATTGACCACTGGGGACACCGATCATTCCCCCTCTGAATATTTCCGCAAAATAGGCTGCATAATTTAATACAAAAGCAAAGACAGCAGATGGAAACCGGTCGAGTGTTATTCCAATATATGGTAAGCCAAAAAACACAAACATTAACTGAAGCAACAGTGGCGTCCCTCGCATAACATAAATATAAAGCGTGATGATTCCCTGTAAGAATTTAGGTCCGTATACTTTGAGCGCCGCTATACCTAAGCCTAGCGGAAGGGAAAGCACCAATACTAAACCAAACAACTTCAAGGTTAATTCTAAGCCTTCAATAATAGAAGGCAAGGCTGACCACAACATAAATCTCACTCCTACTATTTAATCTTACTTACTGAACCATGTTTGGTAAATATCATCATACGTCCCATTTTCCATAAGCCTTTCCAACGATGCGTTAACTTCTTCTCTCAACTCATCGTCTCCCTGCCTAAATCCAATAGCGTATTCTTCTTTCCCAAAATCATCCTCTAAAATTTTATAATTAGGTGACTGGTTTTGAGCCATATAAAAACGGCCTAAAGTTTCATCTACGACAATTGCCTCGCTGCGACCAGAAATCAGATCATTGAATACATCGTTATTTGATGGGAATTGAATAACTTCTCCGTTGTTAAACTGAGTAATAATATTTGACGGATCACTTTCAATAGCACTTACTGCACTAGAAGATTGCTGCGCTGCTATTTTTTTGTTTGCTAAATCTGATTTTGTCTCTATGTCATTTTCTTCTAAGGTAATAATCAACTGACTATTTTCTAAATAAGGTGTTCCAAAATCAACTTGTTCTGCGCGTTCATCTGTTATGGTGTAGCCGTTCCATATCATATCGATGTTTCCGGCATTTAATTCGGTTTCTTTCATTGCCCAATCGATTGGTTGAAATGTTATGGACCGGTCTAAATCTTCTGCTACGGCTTCAGCTAAATCTATGTCAAAACCAATTAGTTCACCGTCATCATCTCTGAATCCCATTGGAGCAAATGTATCATCCAATCCAATGACGTAGGTGTTATCTTCCACTCCGCTCTCTGCCTCATTTGTTTGACATCCAGTCAATACGATTCCTGATACGAGTAACCCCATTAATAGCCCTTTTGATTTATTCATTAGTTTTTCCTCCTATAAATTTCATCATTTTCATTCTTCCGTCTATTTTACGTAAGTCTGCAGTCCTTACATAAAAAAAAACGCCCTTTAATCCTCTGTAAAAGAGAATTAAAGGACGATTAAATATCGTGGTCCCACCTTTATTCGTAACAATATGTAAAATTGTCACCTCAACACGTTCAAAACTGCTAAACGCTGGCACGATAACGGGTGCATCCGATCAAGCTTACTAAAGTTTCAGCTTAAAGCTTAGAGATGTGTTTTCAAAGTAATCTTTTAGTTACTCTCACCTAACGTAACCTCTCTGTAAAAGATATTCTCTTACTTTTTCTCATCATAGCCCATTTATTATTTTTTTATCATAGCACAATTATTTTTTAAATCCAAATATTTTTTTCCAAATACTTACTTTTTCTTCTTTTATGGTCATTAAAGGTACGGTATCTCCCAATATTCTTCTCGCAATGTTTCTATATCCCTGCGAAGACGGATGATCCGGGTCTAAGACGACCGGATTCCCTTTATTAGATGAACGCACAACTTCATCATCTTCGAAGACAATACCTAAAAGCTTGATAGATAGATGACGTGTGATTTCTTCAATGTCCATTACGTCTCCTGCCTCCATCATACCTTTTCGGATACGATTGATAACTAATTGCGGCGACTGGATCGAAGTCTGTTCAATTAATCCGATAATTCTGTCTGCATCTCTGATAGCCGATATTTCTGGTGTAGTTACCAAGATCGCTTCGTCAGCTGCCGCTATGGAATTTTTAAATCCTTGTTCGATCCCGGCAGGACAATCGATTAAGATATAATCAAAATCGCTTCTCAGTTCATCCATTAATTCGATCATCTGATTCTCGTTTATGGCATTTTTATCTGCATGTTGCGCGGCTGGAAGCAAGAATAGCTGATCGTTAAATCTTTTATCTTTTATGAGTGCTTGATGTAATTTTGCTCTTCCTTCTACTATGTCGATAATATCATAGATGATTCGATTTTCCAGACCGAGAATAACGTCTAAATTTCTTAATCCTATATCCATATCTACTAAACAAACTTTTTTACCTTGAAGGGCTAAAGCTGTCCCAATATTTGCGGTGGATGTCGTTTTTCCTACTCCACCCTTACCTGATGTAATAACTATAGCTTTACCCATTATAAATACCTCCTGCATGTTTACCCATTTCCGGACGAATGGCTTTTAAATTTTCTAGGGGCGAGACTTCAATGATATGTAAATCATTAACATATACAAATTCAACTGTATCAGAGTTTTCATCGTTAGTCTGATCTTTTTTTTCAATGACGTGAACGTTATCTCCAATGCGCACTTGAGCATTGTAACGGAAATTAGCTACCACAACTGCACTTTCTTTTCCATTAATGCCTGCATGAGCTATTCCTTTTAACTCACCGATAATAAAAATGCTCCCTGTGGCACGTACTGTCCCCCCGGGATGTACAACCCCAATCAGTAACATATCGCCCTCAGATTCAACAATCTGACCACTTCTAACTGTTCTGACTTCTAGTGACGGACTTGTCTGATTATGCCACTTCATAAATTTAGCCAGCGACATGACATCTGATTCAAATGTAGAGATTTTAAAGTAGTCATCTTCAATAATATCGATTATCTCATTTTTTTCATCATCAGTTAACTCCCGCTGCCCAGTTTTTACATGAAATTCAATTTCTCTTCCAGCATGAGAATCTTTTTTTAACTGTACTGTTAATGTTTTAAGATCTTTATACACGTCTTGCATAGAAGCTGAAGATTGTATAATAAGTTGATAACCTTCTTTTGTACCCTTTAATGATACAGCACTCTTCATTTTGTTCACCTCTAGTTTTTATCTAATTGATGTACTCTTTTTATTTTTACCCGTTTTATTTTCATCTGTATTAACTAATACTTTCATCCATTCTTTAAGCGGATAACCAATAATTAAAAATACCACTGTATTAAACAATAAAGTTCCTCGTAAACGATCAACTAAAAAAAATTGAAGTGTCAAATCAGACAATCCGATGCCTCTATATACCCCAAAAACGAACACTTCCATGACCGTTAAGATTACTATATTGACCAACAGTATAGCATAGAAATGAGGGTTGATGATTTGACGGATTTGAATGACCAGATAAGTGATTAAAACAAAAGCTGCAATGTACACACCTAAAACTCCGCTATAGTAACTATCGTATATAAATCCAAAAGTGAATGAAAGAATAAATAGTTGCTTTGGGTCCAAGTAAAAAGCCAACATGATTAGGGTGATAATAACTAATCGTGGGATCATCAAGCCTATAGAAGAATTTAATTGATCACGAAATAAATAGGTTATGCCCCCGTCGATCAGTAATGTAAAAAACAATAAGAAAATGGGGATAATAATTTTCTTCCAATTAGGCATTACTCTTCACCACTCTCAGCTGTACGGTGAATAATTGTAACAAAGCGAATATTATTAAAATCTGCTGATGGAGTCACGTACACTTGTTGAGCAAGACCGTGGGAATCCATGGATACTTCATTCACTTCGCCAATGACTAAACCTCTGGGAATCGATCCCCCCAATCCGGAAGTGGTCACTAATTCGCCTTCTTCAATATCCACAGTCGAAGTTATTTGAGACATTAATAAGCGATTAGTTTCATTATTAAAATTGCTTATTATTCCATACACTGTATCGTCTTCCATTACGACTTCTGAGGAAACTTGATTGGATGTTTGTTCAATATTTGTTAACAAAACAACTTTTGAACTCGTTGGATTTGTTTCGGAAATTCTACCTATCAATCCATTCCCAGACATCACTGGCATACCTATTTCTACGCCATCTTGACTTCCGCGGTCAACAACAATCTGGTCAACCCAATTGTCTGGATTTCTGGAGATAACGGTACCGGAGATAGTCCGATAATCTGTTAATGATTGTTTTAAATCAAGTTCTTCTTCTAATCGCTCATTCTCGTCTTTAAGCGTGTTTAACTCAGCTTGACGTTCATAGATACGATCTATTTCAATTTTTAATCTTTGATTTTCTTCATACGTATTTTGTAAATCATCAATTGAAGCAAACACATTGATGACGGCATTGGCAGGTTTTGAATACACCCTACCTAGTACTGCAGTTATATCATTGGTTGCTTGCTGAACAAAGGGTATATTCCCAGCGTTTCTCGTCGAAAATGAAATAAGTGAAACAAATAAAATGACACTAACAAGTAATACGATTAATTTTTTATTTGTGAAAAATTGGTTCAATTATGACACCTCATATAATTTAACTTTGCTTATTTTACCATAGATTATCGACTGTTCGTAGAGGCAGATAAAAATGAGTGGATTATACTAATAATGAGTTAGTGATAAGTGCTCATTCATTAAACTAGCGGGAAGAACGTCTTCCCGCTAGTTTGATATATTTACCTAGATTGTTTTCTGTAAATATCTAAGTGATTTAATGCTTCGCCGGTTCCTATTGCTACACAGTCCAAAGGATTGCTTGCAACAAAAACAGGGACGTCTGTTTCTTCAGCAATCACATCGCTAAGATGTTTTAACATTGCTCCCCCGCCCGTTAAGACGATACCTCGATCAATAACGTCGGCTGAAATTTCTGGGGATGTATCTTCCAATGTTCCTTTAACAGCAACGAGGATACCTTCTATAACTTCTTTGATAGCTTCAGCTACGTCAATCGCTGGAATTGAGATTGTTTTGGGTAATCCAGTTAACAAATCTCTTCCTCTGATGTCCATAGAACCCATATCTTTGGCTGCCTCAATAGAAGCACTACCTAATTCCATCTTCACTGCTTCAGCTGTTCTTTCTCCTATGAGTAAATTATATTTATTTCTGATGAAATGAATAATCGATTGATCCATTTGATCACCAGCCATTTTAATCGTACGACTGCTTACAATTCCTCCTAAAGATATTGTAGCAACATCAGTGGTTCCTCCACCAATATCGACCACCATACTACCAGTCGGTTCGTTAACAGGTAAGCCTGCCCCAATTGCGGCTGCAAATGGTTCCTCTATTAAATAAGCATCTCTTGCACCGGCCATTTTTGCCGCATCGATAATCGCTCTCTTTTCAACCTCAGTACCGCCACCAGGAACACATACGATTACTTCAGGTTTAGATCCGCGTTTTCCCACTGCCTTGGTGATAAAATATTCTATCATCGCAGCTGTCGTATCAAAATCAGCAATAACGCCATCTTTCATCGGACGTAACGCAACAATACTTCCAGGTGTACGACCAATCATTTTTTGAGCATCTTCACCAACTGATACAACTTCATTATTTGTTTTATCTTTTGCTACCACTGAAGGTTCGCCTAGAACAATACCCTTACCTTCAATATATACTTTTGTATTAGCGGTACCTAAATCAATACCGACCCCTTTTTTTCTGAACCAAAACACTAAAAAAATCCCCTTTCAAAACTCTAACATATCAATTATATTTTTAATTTAGCATTACAATATACTATTGTACCCTTTTCAAAGTGATTATGCACTAGCTAACTTAGACTTTATTCCAAATTTAATATTTGAAACGTGATGTTATCCTATTTTGACGCACTAAAAAACCGAGTAGGATATAAATCCTACTCGGTTAAAAAAATTATAATAGTTTAGTATTACGCTTTTTCTACGTTTGCTGCTTGAGGTCCGCGTGCGCCTTCTTCGATATCGAAAGTAACTGCTTGACCTTCTTCTAATGATTTGAATCCTTCTTCGTTAATAGCTGAGAAATGTACAAATACATCTTCTGCACCTTCGCGCTCGATAAATCCAAATCCTTTTTCTGCGTTAAACCATTTTACTGTACCATTTTCCATATTACTGTTTCCTCCTCGTGCCTTAAATGCACAAATTATTTCACATTATTGCTAAAGGTACGAATCGGAATGTTATTACACATTACTTTTTTCTTTCCCTAACAAAATGCTAAATTCATATTACCATGCAAAACACAATAATGCAAGTAAATACTGCTTATTCGTACAAATTAATTAACTGTTATTCTATATAATCACTCAAAGATCATTACAAGGCTCCATATTCTTTTAGACTGACATAGCGATCTTCTCCTATGATAAAGTGATCCAGAAGTTCAATGCCCACGATTTTCCCAGCTTCGCTCATTCTTTTCGTGAATGCTAGATCCGCTTCTGACGGTTCAGGATTTCCCGAGGGATGGTTGTGAGCAATAATAATTCTTGCAGAGGAATATTTGATAGCGGCTTTAAATATTTCTCTAGGGTGAGCGACACTCGAGTTTAAACCTCCTTTAAATATTGTCTCTTTTTTTATTATTTCGTTCTTAGTATTTAAAAACAATCCAACAACCAATTCTTGTTGGAGACCACTGAGTTCTTCCAATAATAATTTCCCCACAAATTGACTTGAAGTAATGGCGCCCTCTTTTAGGACAGTTGATTTCGCCATTCGTTTACCCAGTTCGATCGAAGCAAGTAATTCAACCGCTTTGGCTTTCCCTATTCCTGGAATAGCTAGTAATTCTTCAAGTGATGCATTTTTAAACATATATAGATCATCAAAGCATGAGAAAACTTGCATGCTCAGCTGTAACACGTTGTAATCTTTGGTCCCTGTCCTTAATAAAATCGCGAGTAATTCATGATTAGCTAAGGCGGAAGGTCCATATTCTGCCATTCTCTCTCTAGGCCGTGACTGTTCTGGAACATCGATAAATTTTTGATTAAGCATAAATTTTCCTCCTAAATAAAAAGAAGAGAAGATTTTAATCTTCTCCTCTATAGATACTATCCATTAAATTATTTTCTCACTTTTTATTTTCATTAGAACTTCTTCCAAATTCTCACAAATGTCTAATGTTTTAGTTATTGCCTCTGCGGTCGGGCGAATCAAGTCGGGGACCATGATGACTTTGTATCCAGCTGAACAGGCCGCTCTTATACCATTTAAAGAGTCTTCCAGAACTAATATTTCTGACTTTTCATCCCCAACTAATTGAGCTGCTTTTTGGAATATTTCAGGATGTGGTTTAGATTTAGCCACCTCATCCCCTCCTATAAAATCATCAAAATAGGTGTGTAAATTGGTCAGTTGTAATAATCTGTCCACTATTTCCCTTTCTGAACTTGAGGCTACAACCGTTTTGTACCCTTCCTCTTTCAAATAGGTAAGCAACTCTATCAGTCCTATTTTTAACTGAGGTAGCTCAGTAAATAAAAGATCTTCCACATTTATTTTATTATCGATAATAAACTGATCTACTTTTTTTTCTGGAAACTGCTTATACATCGCTTCAAAAAAATCAGATTCGCTCACGCCGATAAATTTCTCATAAAAAGAATAATCGAAAGGTATATTTAAAGCATCTGCGGTTTTTTGATTAGCCTTATAGTGAATAGGTTCGGTATCAAACATCAAGCCATCCATATCAAATATTACAACAGAGTTCATATTTACCCCTCTTTTACTTGTTTTAATTTTACGATTTGGTTCGTTATTGCATCATATTTTTCTTTGTAGTCTTTCCCTTTTTCTTTTTCAGCATTCACAATCTTATCGGGCGCATTCTGAACAAATTTTTCATTTGCCAGTTTTTGCTCTACTCTATCCATTTCTTTTTGCCACTTCATTTTTTCCTGTTCTAGACGCTCTATTTCTTCTTCAATATCAACTAAACCAGCCAGAGGAAGATAGACCTCTGCTCCAGAAATGACTGCTGATTTTACTTCGCCTGGAACTTCAACTTCAGTATCAATGATCAACTCATTAGGATTACAGAATCGTTCGATAAATGACTGGTTTTCCAGTAAGAAAGCTTTTTCTTTCTCGCTTTTTGTTTTTATCAATATGTCGATCTTTTTAGATAGAGACCGATTAGCCTCCAACCTTATAGAACGAACAGAACGAATCAATTCGGTGAGCATCTCCATGTTGATAATTGCTTCATCATCTTCGAATTCACTTGAAGTTACAGGATATTCAGCCACTACAAGTGATTGGCCTTCATGAGGAATATGTTCCCATATTTCTTCTGTGACAAAAGGCATGATAGGATGAAGTAAGCGCAATGTTTGATCGAGTACGTGAAGCAAGACAGACTTCGTGGTGATTTTTTGTTCGTCTGTTCCTTGAATGAGCAGCTCTTTGCTCATTTCAATGTACCAGTCACAGTAGTCATCCCATATAAATGTGTATAGTCTTCTCCCAGCTTCACCAAATTCGAATTTTTCAAACAATTCAGTGACTTGCTTAATTGTTTCATTCAGTCGTGCTAAGATCCATTTGTCTGCAATGGATTTTTCTCCTGACATATCTCTATCAGCGTATGAGAAATCCTCTAAATTCATAATAACGTAACGGCTGGCATTCCATATTTTGTTGATGAAATTCCAGGAAGCATCCATTTTTTCATAGCTGAAACGGACATCCTGCCCAGGAGCCGAACCATTAGATAAGAACCATCTTAAAGCGTCCGCACCATATTGATCGATCACTTCCATTGGATCGATACCATTGCCCAATGATTTACTCATTTTTCTGCCTTGTTCATCACGAATAAGACCATGGATCAATACATTTTTAAATGGCGCTTTCCCGGTGAATTCTAAACTTTGGAAAATCATGCGACTGACCCAGAAGAATATAATGTCATATCCAGTTACCAAAGTACTTGTCGGGAAATATTTTTTGAAGTCCTCTTCATCTTCATTAGGCCAGCCCATAGTTGAGAAAGGCCAGAGAGCTGAGCTGAACCATGTGTCAAGCACATCGTTGTCCTGCTCCCAGTTTTCACTGTCTTTAGGAGCTGATTTTCCTACATATATTTCCCCAGTTTCTTTATGGTACCAAGCGGGGATACGGTGCCCCCACCAAAGTTGTCTGGAAATCACCCAATCATGAACATTTTCCATCCAGTTTTTAAACGTTTTTTCGAATCGTTCAGGTACAAACTCCACTTTATCCTCAGTTAACTGGTTTTCTAGTGCACGTTCAGCTAGGGGCTGCATTTTAACAAACCATTGTGTTGATAATCTCGGTTCGACGATAACGCCAGTGCGTTCTGAATGCCCGACACTGTGAGTCATCTCTTCAACTTTTATAAGATAGCCTTGATCTTTTAAATCTTGAACTAAAGCTTTTCTAGCTTCAAATCGATCCATACCTTCGTATTTTCCAGCTAGTTCATTCATCGAGCCATCAGTATTCATGACATTCACTTGCTCTAAATCATGACGTTTACCAATTGCAAAATCATTGGGATCATGTGCCGGAGTAATTTTAACCACACCCGTACCGAACTCTGCATCTACATAATCATCCGCAATAACCGTTAATTCACGGTTTAGGATAGGTAATAAAACTTTTTTACCGATTAAATGCTGGTATCTTTCATCATCAGGATGGACGGCAACTGCTGTATCTCCAAGCATTGTCTCTGGACGAGTTGTGGCAATTTCTACCGTATCCTCACTACCAATGATTGGATATTGGATATGGTAAAATGCGCCGTTCACATCTTTGTGATCCACTTCGATATCAGAGAGCGCAGTTTGAGCTTTAGGATCCCAATTAATAATATATTCGCCACGATAAATCAGACCTTTATTATACAGATCAACAAACACTTTATTTACCGCATCATTGAGTCCTTCATCTAGAGTAAATCGTTCTCTAGAATAGTCAACCGAGATCCCTACTTTTGACCATTGGGTCCTTATGTTACCAGCGTATTCCTCTTTCCATTCCCAAACTTTTTCTATGAATTTCTCTCTACCTAAGTCATATTTCGAGATAGATTCCTGCGCTAGTTTTTCTTCAACCTTAGCTTGGGTAGCGATTCCTGCATGATCCATGCCAGGTAACCATAATGTGTCATGGCCCTGCATTCTTTTTTGACGAATGATGATGTCTTGTAATGTCGTATCCCAAGCATGACCTAAATGCAATTTCCCCGTAACATTAGGTGGTGGAATAACTACAGAATAGGGTTCAATTCCTGTTCCATTTGGTTTAAATAAATTCTCTTTCACCCACTTCTCGTATCTTCCTTCTTCTACTTTTAAAGGCTCATATTTTTTTGACATATCTTTTGCTTTTTCCATTTGATTTCACTCCTTTTTTTCATAAAAAAAGCACTCATCCTAAAACTATAGGACGAATGCTCGCGGTACCACCTAAATTATCACTACATAAATAAATAATGATCTCTTAATAACAGAAATAACGGCCTGTTAGACCGGGTATAGCTACTTTTCTTCACTATATCAGCTTTCATGCTACTTCTTAATCAGACTAATCAGGGATTTCCAGCAGACACCCATTCTCTGAGATTATCATAATCAATACTACTCATGATTATTGCTTATTCTATTTAATTATTTAATTTTTTAATTGTTTAATTTAATTCTGCCTCTTCATGTCTTGCAGCGGATAAAGCTTCTTCAAAGTGTGGATCGCCTGACATTTCTTTTACAATTTCTCTGTGAACAATTTGTCCATGTCTGTTTAAAACAAATACAGCACGCGCTATTTTATCTAATCTTTCAATATATAAGCCGTATGTTTTTGCAAAAGTTCGTTCGCTATCGTGTAACAATACGGTTTCGACTTCTTTTGACTGACCCCATGCTGATTGTTGCTCAACGGTATTTGTTGAAACGGACAGAACGGTCGTATTACTTAATTTTTTTGCTTTTTCGTTAAAAGTGTCTGTTTGTCGTGCACATGTACTTGTTTCTATATCAGGAAAAGTACTCAAGATCACGACTTCTCCTTCAAAATCTGAAAGCTTTACATCCTCGTTCTTTAGATTCTTAAGGTTAAAGGAAGGAGCATATTCTCCCAATTCTGGAATTGGTCCGTTCGTTTGAAATTTTTCACCTTTTAATGTTACGTCCATAAATTCCCCTTCTTTCCTATATTATACATACAGTGTAACTGTTTCGAAAGAGAATATGCAAATAAAACATCATAACAATCCAGCAAATGTTTCTTCTGATTTCTTGTTTTCATCCGTTTCTGTGTTGATTTGTTCTATCCTTATCCCGTTCAAAGCATTGTTCATTAACGCTGGAACGTTCAACATGTTCTCAAAATCTTGAATTTTTTTCAATTTCGGTTTTGTCTTTGGAATGTTTGAAGCAAAAATAGTGCAACAATCTTCAAAAGGCTGAATAGCTAATTCAAATGTGTCAATTTGCTTAGCGATATCTATAATATCGTTCTTGTCCGTAGTAATTAAGGGACGTAGTATAGGTGTGTTTGTCACTGCATTGATCGCCAGCATACTTTCGAGCGTCTGTGAAGCCACCTGCCCGAGCGATTCACCATTGACAATAGCTAACCCATTACGTTTTCTTCTGATTTCATCGGTTAACCTGAACATCATTCTTCTTGTGATTGTCATAGAATATTCTTCTGGTATCACTTTTTTTATCTGCTCCTGAATTTCTGTAAAAGGGACCTCGATAAATGTGATCTCTCCAGCAAAACGAGCTAGCTTGGCTGTTAGGTCTTTTGCTTTTTTCAACGCTTGCGGGCTAGTATACGGAGGACTATGGAAGTGAACAGCTTCAATCTCCATCCCTCGTCTCAGAGCCAAATAACCGGCTACAGGAGAGTCTATGCCCCCTGACAGCATCAGCATACCCTTGCCAGACGAACCGACTGGCAGACCGCCTAAGCCGTGCAGCGTATCGACCGAAATATAGATTCCACGTTCTCTCACTTCAATCCTTACAGATACAGTAGGATCTTTCATTTGAACGTGGATATCATCGAAAGCTTCTTCTACTGCTGAACCGAGCATACGATTAATTTCATGGGTATCAAATTCAAACGAATGATCGGCTCGTCGCGTATTGATTTTGAAAGACATTCCTGCACTGTAATGTTTTCCCATCAATTCTATGACCGCATCCCTGGCTGCGTCGACAGATTTTTCAACTCTTATAACCGGTGAAAATGATTGAATGCCGAATACATCCTGCAACTTTTCAATGACTGACTCAGCATCTTCACCATTTAATTTGACATGCATACGGTCACGATTAAAGGTGATTCTCAAATCATCATAGCCTACCAATTTACTTCTTATATGTTTATTTAATTTCTTGATAAAGAACTTTTTGTTTTTACCTTTAGTGGATAATTCTCCATATCTGATCATTAATTCTGTGATTTCCAAATTATTGCCCCTTTATTCTATTAATTGTAATCGTAAATGTACCTCGTCGAATGCTCTCTTAAAGATATCTACCTCTTGTTCAGTATTATGATGACTCAAACTTATGCGCACAGCCGATTCTGCTTCGTTTTTTGTGTAACCCATCTCTGCGACAGAATGAAGCTTATCTTTTTTTTTACTTGAACAAGCACTGGTTGTTGATATATAAATATCTTTTCTTTCTAGAGCATGAACCACTACTTCTCCTCGAATATTCTTTATTCCAAAACAAATGATATGAGGAGCACTTTCTGTCGGTGTGAAGACGGTAACTTTTTCAAGTGCGGACAGATAATCTATAATCAGATTTTTTATATCAATTAATTTTTTTATATTTTCCGTCTTTTTTTCCATCAGTAATCTTACTGCTTTGGCTAGAGCAACACTTCCTGGTACGTTCTCAGTACCGCTTCTCAGGGTATCCTCTTGTCCACCTCCGCTCATCAAAGAAGCAATTTTCCTACCTGCTTTCACGTAAATAAACCCTGTCCCTTTAGGCGCATGAAACTTGTGACCTGAAAAAACGGCCATATCAATTCTTGAATTATTCAAATCCAAATCTATTTTACCAATAGCTTGCACTGCATCCACGTGGAAATGAATGGACGGATACTGTTCGAGTAGCTCTCCCACTTCTTTTAAAGGTTGTAGACTGCCTGTTTCACTATTCACTGCCATTAGAGAGACCAGAACCGTCTCTTTTTTGATGGCATTTTCCAGTTCATCAATATTTATTTTGCCTTCTTTATCAACCGGGAGGTAAGTAACGTCCCACCCTAACATTTCAAGTTGCTCCAAGCTTTTGATTACAGCAGGATGCTCCGTCGATGCCGTGATAACATGACGGCCACGATTCATTTTTTCAATAGCAGTGCCTTTTATAGCCAAGTTATCTCCTTCAGTACCGCCACTGGTGAAGTATATTTCACCTTCACTTACATTCATGATCTGAGCAATTTGCTTTCTGGACCGAGTTAAGAGCTGCTGAGATTGCTCACCTAACTGATGCAAGCTCGACGGATTAGCAAAATAGTTTTCGCTGACTGATTGATAAGTACTCAGTACCGTCGAATCTGTTTTAGTCGTAGCAGAATTATCAAAATAAATCATCTGGCACCTCTTCTTAATACTTGTTTTAATCAAACTTCATCTATTATTATAAATATCCCCAGGCCTCAAGTCATTAGTGGCATTTTCATTCTACTAGAATTCTCGAAAAAGACTCTTAGCCGATACCCATTCATCCGGTCTAAGAGTCTATACGTATAATTTATGCGTAGTTTTTTTCTTTATTGTAAATTGATTTAACCTCTTCAAATGCTCCTGTTTCTATTGATTCCAATTTTTCTCTAACCATTTTCAGTGATGTTTCATAGTCATATTCATCTAAAAATAAAGCTTCGCTGTACTTGATCGTTTCAATCACACCCGGATATTCCTCTTTATACCGGTATAAGCGTTGACTAGTTAATTCAGTGAGTAGCGCGCTATCCACTATTTTTTCTGTTTCATCCGCTAAATGCTCGATGTCCTCATCACACAACGTA
>NZ_JAWOBT010000128.1:0-4216 GCF_046484155.1 Alkalibacterium sp. | reverse complement strand
CAGGCGCATATTTGAACGTGGAACGGGTGACTTGATCGTCCGTCCATTTAACGATGACTTCCTTAGCACCTTTTTTATAAGCTGCTTCAGCAATTAAACGTGCCAGCGGGGCTTGATCGACGTCAACACTTAATACAACAGTGTGCCCATCGGTAACGTTTACACCCGTTGAGACTAGCAATTCAGCATATTTCTTCAAATTCTCTTCAAAATTAGGTAATACCATGTTCATTCCTCCTACGTTTTTTACACTACTTTATAATAGTAGCATAGATGACAGGATGTCACAATCTAAAATTGATGCCACTTATTTTTAATGTTAATCTAATCCATATGATTATCTTAGCGGGATTGTCTGCTTAAAAACAAAAGGAGTCCGTCCCTTTATGATAAATCGATTATATTTATAAACTGTTTCAAAAGGCTTTATCCCAAATGTTTAATATGTTATACTGTCGTTAAATATAGGATAACAGATGTTAGAAATTTATTAATTAGGATAACAGATGTTAAAAATTTATTAATAAGGGAGTTAAGAGGATGCCGAGAAAAAGGAGGATTTTGAAAGAGCATATTTTAAATGCTGCTTTGGAATTAATCAAAGTTGAAGGCTTCAATCAGTTTACAGCGCGACGCATTGCCGAGTATCTTAATGCATCGACTCAACCCATTTATAAAGAGTTTAAAAATATGGAAGATTTAAAAGAAAATTTAATTGATTACGTAAAAGAAATCATTCAGAGAGATGTATTCAAAATCTCCGATCAAGATATTCATTTAAAAGATGTGTGTGCCAATTACATACGTTTTGCTAAAGAAGAAGGGATCCTTTTCCGTGCGCTCTTTATGGGTGGAGAAATACCGGCAAGCAGCTTACATGAATGTACCTTCTATTCATTAAACCAGGTGATGGACCAGATGGAAGAATTAGATTCAAAAAACAGTGCAGAAAAACAGGCGATCATAGATGCGATCTGGCCGTCTATTCATGGAATGGCTGTATTGACCGCCCAAGGCCAATATTATTATAGTGAAAAAGAAATCGTAGATAAAACCGACCGCATAGTCTCTCAGTCGTTAGTCGCTTGGGAGAATGTTTAAAAGATCCTGATTATACTAAAATAAAAAAGGCTCGACTAAGAGGTCTGAAACCTACTAGTTTAGCTTTTTTTGTTGTTCATTCAATTAAAATCAAACCGCATCAGGATCTTTCGCCGAGCCGACGCGTCCGTTGTCGCTGCCAAGCATCCTTCGGCTACTACTTTTTGAAATAAGACTCACTGATTTTTGTAGGCGGCCATTACTTTTTCGGCAAATTTCTTTAAATTCTCAATGTCTTCTGCCTCGGGCTCTAAATTCACTTTGACATTTTCAGCACCTTTTCTAGCACCGGTCTTTTCAAATTGCTCATCAAAATCATCGACCGATTTACAGTATTTCTCATAAAAGGTATCACCCGAACCAAAGCAGCCGAAAATTTTCCCCGTTAAGTCAACCTCTTCCAGCTCTTCATAAAAGTCAACGATCTCATCCGGTAAATCAGCATCGGTCCCGTAGGTGTATGTGCCGACCAATGCGATGTCGACACCTTTCAAATCTTCAGGATCAGCAGCGACACTTTCCACCACTTCAACCTCAGCGCCTAAATCTTTAAATGCTTCTTCCAGAATTTCCGCACATTCTTCCGTGTTCCCCGTTAAACTTGCATACACGATCATTACGCTCGGCATAGCTCTCACTCCTAATATAGTATTCTTTTATGTAATAGCTTACGACTTGATTCCATCTTAAAAGGATACCATTTTAGGGGGAGATTTTCAATGAATACCAATTGGAAGGACAGCCATTAAATTCAAAAATATTTTTCTTGAGATTGAGGAATGAAAACGGTTATACTGTTCAGGTAAGTGTCATTATCAGCAAGACATGAAAACGGACACCATTTCCAAGCGTTTGCGATTTTATTAAAAACAAGTTTAAGGAGTGAGTCAATGTTTCATAAACAACTCGATGCCTTTCCAGAAGATTTCTTGTGGGGATCCGCATCTGCCGCTTATCAAATCGAAGGGGCAATGAAAGAAGACGGAAAAGGGGAATCCGTTTGGGACAAATTCGTCCAGATTCCTGGTAAGACGTTTAAAGGCACGACCGGCGAAGTCGCCGTTGACCATTATCACCGTTACAAAGAGGACGTCAAACTGATGGCGGACCAAGGATTGAAAGCCTACCGTTTCTCCATCGCCTGGGCGCGCGTGATCCCAGACGGAGACGGCAAAGTGAACGAGAAGGGACTCGAATTTTACGACAACTTGATCAATGAGTTATTGAAATACGGTATCGAGCCGCTCGTCACCCTGTATCACTGGGATATCCCGCAAGCCCTGCAGGACAAATACGGCGGCTGGGAAGATCGTCAAGTGATCGAAGACTTCACCCGCTATGCTGAAATCGTCTTCAATCGTTACAGCGACAGAGTGAAGTACTGGGTCAGTTTGAATGAACAGAACATCTTCATCAAACTCGGCTACAACATGGCGGCTCATCCACCGAACGTCAAGGATGAAAAACGCATGTATGCAGCTAACCATATTGCGCATCTGGCGAACGCTTCCGTCATCAAACGTTTCAGAGAACTGGATATGCCGGGGATGATCGGTCCGAGTTTTGCATACGGCCCGACCTACGCCTTAGACTGCCATCCTTTAAATCAATTGGCGGCTGAAAACAACGAAGAGTTCAACGCCCACTTGTGGATGGATATCTATGTGCGCGGCGAATACCCTTCAGTCGTCTGGAAATATCTGGAGCGCAATGATCTGACACCGGACGTTCAGCCGGGAGACATGGAACTGCTCAAGGCAGGCAAACCCGATTTCATGGGACTCAACTATTACCAGACAGCGACCGTTGAAGCGAATCCGCTGGACGGCGTGGCTGAAGGTAAAATGAACACGACCGGTAAAAAAGGAACGAGTAAGGCCAGCGGAGTTCCCGGCATGTATAAATCAGCCGAAAACCCCTTCATCGAAAAAACCGATTGGGACTGGGACATCGATCCGACCGGTCTGCGCATTGCGATGCGTCGCATCAACAGCCGCTATCACATGCCTATTTTAATTACCGAAAACGGTCTGGGCGCCTATGACGATCTGGAAGAAGACGGATCGGTGCATGACGACTACCGCATCGACTACTTGAAAAACCACATCAAAGCGATTCAAGAAGCGATCACGGATGGGGTAGACGTGTTAGGTTACTGCACATGGAGCTATACGGATCTGCTCAGCTGGATGAACGGCTACCAGAAACGTTACGGCTTCGTTTACGTCGACCGTGAAGAACTCGACGAAAAAGAACTCAAGCGTTACAAAAAAGACAGTTACTTCTGGTACAAAAAAGTCATCGAATCAAACGGCAAAGAATTATAAGCGATTTAAATGGAAATGGTCTCGGAGTCCCGAGGCCATTTTTTTAGGATATTGAGCGGCTTTAAAGTAAGATAGGATTTATAAGAGTGAGTCACTATTAAGGAGATTTAGTTCATGACAAAAGCAGTGGTAATCGTTAACCCGACCAGTGGCCGTGAAGAAGGCAAGGAATATGGTCCGCAGGCTAAAGCCGAACTTGAAAAGTTGTACGATGAAGTGGAATTGAAATGGACAGAAAAAGCCGGGGACGCAAAAGTGTTTGCCCGTGACGCCGTGCGCGCTCACGTGGATGCGATCTATGCCTTAGGCGGCGACGGCACCGTGAACGAGTGTGTGAACGGCATTGCACCGGAAGAAAACCGCCCTCCCTTTGGCTTCATCCCGCTTGGCACCGTCAATGACCTGGGCCGTGTTCTGGACATCCCGATGAACCCGGACAAAGCGATCAAAGCCTTAACGAAGCGCAAGAAAAAAGGGATCGATATCGGAAAATTGAATGACACCTATTTTATCGATATCGTCGCTATCGGATCGATCCCCGAAGCCGTTCACAGTATACCGATCGAGAAGAAGACCAAGTTAGGCCCACTTGCGTATCTTTTGGAAGGCGTGAAAGCCGCTTCTGAAAAAGAAGTGTATTCGTTCAAATTCGATATCGACGGTGAAACCGCAGAAGTGGATTCCTTCCTGGTACTCATTGCCTTGGCGAATTCCGTAGCCGGGATCCAATCGATGATCCCAGATGCGCGCGTGGACGACGGCTTCCTGCACCTGGTAGCCTTAGAAGG
>NZ_JAWOBT010000112.1:0-41107 GCF_046484155.1 Alkalibacterium sp. | reverse complement strand
TGATTTTCGAACGTTTTTCTATGATCATTAAAGATACGCAGTCTCTAGATTATTTAATTGAACACGTTTACTTTGAACTCTTCAGAGAATATTGTCATGCTGTAGCCAATTTTTCTACGTCTGACTACTCATCAGTGATGAAAGAAATCGTTACCTATATCACGGACAATCTAACCAATGAATTGACTCTAACAAACATTGCTTCGATTTATGGTATGCATCCTGTGCATCTGGCACGGAAGTTTAAACAAGAAACAGGTAACACCTTTATTGGATACGTCAACCAGCAGCGTGTTTACCTTGCGAAATACTACTTCCACTTAGGCGATTATCAAATGAGTGAGGTAGCAAATCTAGCCGGCTTTAATAGTCATTCGTATTTCACAAAGGTTTTCAAAAAAATAACTGGCAAGACACCTACAAAATACCTTAAAGAAATTCCAGTTAGTGAAAAAGTTTAAATTTATCCTTCTCTTCCGATAACTTCTTCTATGCAACCGATTTTTCCTTAGATAAAAAAAGAAGCTGATTTTATCAGCTTCTTTTTTTATCTACTTCCAGTTAACTCTTTCCGCTGCCCCATGTTCTGATGTTAAATGAATGGTCTTTTTATTTTTTTCTTTAAACATAAGTGTTATGTCAGCTTTTATGGTTTCTTTTATTGTGTAATCCATCTCATCATTCATCGGTGCAATTAGGTTGTTGCCATTCAGCAAACTCACCTCTGCAATCAAACTTTTGTTTATGTCAGTCAGCTTGACCGTATAGCCTAGTTGATCGTCATTAACCATGACTTCTGCTTTTGAACCTAAATAGGTCGCGAATCGGTGTTCCTTCATACCATCATGAAAGACGGCAATGGTACCCGTAAAATGGTTGATTTTCAAATCGATGTCTGCCACCGATAAAAATAATGAACTCCTATTATTTTCCTTAAACTGATTGGACTGAGCCCACACATACTGGCTTGGAAAATTAGCGCCCCGGTCTTTTTCCATGTAGCCTGTACCCGCATCGATTTTTACTGTCTCACCATTTATAACGACCCTCCCTTTAACGTCATGACGCATACTGACAACGTCATGTGAACAAGGCATTTTAACATATTCAAAAGGTCCCATTATGCTTGGCGAATAAATATCCTGCTTTAATCTTAGGAAATCCCCAAATTCCAAATCGATCAGCATATCATTGCCATCATCCACTAAATGGGCCTTCACACCTGTTTCACTCAATACAAACAAAGGCATAAGTATGGAGTAAGGCGCTTCAACCACCTCAAACGCTTCTATTGGATAGGTTATTTTTCCACTTAAACTCTTCCCTTTATAAAATAGGTTGTACTGGACAAAACATTCTTCCTCATCAAATAATGCTATACCCGGTATAAGAGACAAGGTAAAGTCCTGTTTAGCATCTGAACTTTTCACATACCATCCTTCAAAATAGGGGGCTTTGGCATTCAAACCCTGAAAATCAAATCGATTCGCCATTAGTCTGCTCCTTTTTAATGATATCTTCAAAAAAATGAGGGGCTGGATATCCGATGTCTAAAATAGTGATCTCCCCTGTATAGGACTGTGCATGTTCATGCCCAAAACCTTTTTTCATGAATCCGATGGTATACGTTTCTTCTGCTTCTACAGCGACACCCAATACTTCGCCGGTATTGGCAGAGAGGCCAGAAGGCACATCAAGCGCAATGATTTTGCCTTTAGACTCATTGATGCTTTTTATGGCTCGTCTGTGTGGATCCTCCACGTTTCTGTTCAACCCGATACCAAATAGTGCATCGATGACCACGTCGCCTTTAAAATCTGTGGCTCCTGCAGCAAAGCTTTCAATATCTATATTCAGATTTTTGACAATTTTCAACTGCTGCTTAAATTCTTTTGAACCGTTTTCCGTGTCCCCCACAACATAGAGAGTAACCGACTTACCAGCCTGAAAAAGAAGGCGTCCGATCGCTAAACCATCTGCACCGTTATTCCCTGTTCCGCAAACGATCGCATACGATGTCATTTCATCCGCCTCATCCGCCAGGATCTTTTCGGCAACTGCCAAGGCTGCCCGTTCCATCAATACCATCGAGGGAATGCCAATGGTGTCAATAGTGAAGCTATCGATCGCTTTAATGGTTTGACTTGATAATCCGTCGATCATACCGCTCACCCCAATTTTTTTAGTTGATTTTATTATAACAAAAAGGAACCTGTAAACGAACAGATTCCCTTTTAACCTCTTAGCTATTTAGAATGTCTTCCAATAATTGTGGATCAAATGTTTTTTCTTTCAACATCGCAATTTCATGCTTGTATGGTGGTTTCTTATTTTTCTTGTCTTCCCCTACAAAGGGTGTTTCAAGTATCTTAGGTAAATGAGCCAGTTTCTCATGATGAACCACATAGTTAAGTGCCTCAAAGCCAATTTCACCGAACCCTATGTTGGCATGTCTGTCTTTTGCTGCTCCTCTTAGGTTCTTCGAATCATTGACATGGACAACTTTCAGCATATCCAGCCCTATGATCCGGTCGAATTCAGCTAAGACACCGTCGAAATCATTTTTGATGTCATAACCTGCATCATGAGTGTGGCAGGTATCCAGGGTCACAGATATTTTATCTTTCAATTTAACTTTATCGATGATCTGCGCTAATTCTTCGAAAGAACGTCCGATTTCCGTCCCTTTTCCCGCCATGGTCTCCAAAGCGATCTGAAGGGTTTGATCTTCATGTAAGATCTCATTTAAACCTTGAGCAATCTGTTCAATGGCTAACTCAGCGCCTGCACCCACGTGTGCCCCCGGATGCATGGTCATCTGCATTGCCCCTAGTGCTTCAGCACGTTTGATTTCTTCTTTCATAAATTGAACGGCAAAACCATAGTTCTCTTTCTTTATCGTGTTCCCTAAGTTTATAATATAGGGTGCGTGCACGACGATATCTGCGACATTTATACCATTTTCTTTCATATAAAGTTGCCCTGCCTCTATATTCATTTCTTCAATTTCTTTTCTACGGGTATTCTGGGGCGCGCCCGTATAGATCATAAATGTTGAAGCGCCATATGCAACAGCTTCTTCGGCTGATCCGAGCAACATCTTCTTGCCCTTCATCGATACATGTGAACCTAATAAAACCATTATTTCCCCTCCATCTACTTACTTTCTTTTAATGCTAATCCCAGCTCGTCTAATTGACCGTTAGAAACAAGAGATGGAGCATCTGTCAATGGATCTATAGCTCTTCCATTTTTCGGAAAGGCAATAACTTCTCTGATATTATTTTCATTAGCAAGGATCATGACTATGCGGTCTAATCCAAAGGCAATCCCGCCATGAGGTGGAAACCCGTATTCTAGTGCATCAAGCAGGAAGCCAAACTGACTGATTGCCTCTTCTTTAGTAAAACCTAACGCAGAAAACATCTCTTCTTGTAAGCCTCTCTTATGGATACGCATAGATCCGCCGCCGATTTCATAACCGTTTAAAACAATATCATAGGCATCTGCCATGACATTCTCGGGTTCAGATGCTAATTTGTCGATGTCTTCTTCTACCGGTCTGGTGAATGGATGGTGCGCAGCATTGTAACGTCCTTCTTCTTCATCATATTCTAACAATGGCCATTCTACTATCCAGACAAAAGATATCTGAGATTCATCTATAAGGTCCAATTCTTTCCCTAAGTGACTTCTCAAAGCACCCAGTGCATCATAGACGATTTTTGATTTGTCGGCTACAAATAAGAGCAAGTCGCCGCTTTCGGCATCCATCGTGTCTAAAAGAGAGCTTTGAACTGTTTCATCATTAAAGAATCTAGCGATCGGACCCGTCAACCCTTCATCCGTCACTTTCATCCAGGCTAAACCTTTAGCTCCATATATTTTAGCTATACTTTCCAAGGCATCGATGTTCTTACGAGAAAAGCGCTGAGCTGCGCCCTTAACTGTTAAACCTTTGACCATGCCGCCGTTTTCTACAGCTGATGAGAAAACCTTAAAGGAAGACTCTTTCGCAACATCATTTAAATCGACAAGTTCCAGTCCAAATCTAAGGTCTGGCTTATCGCTGCCGAATCGTTCCAGCGCTTCTTTAAATGTGAGACGTGGAAAAGGTGCTTCCAGAGTGACGCCTTTGACTTCCTTTATCAAGCGGACAAACAGGTTTTCCATCGTTTTCTGGATGTCTTCTTTGTCTGTAAAGCTTGTTTCAATATCTACTTGTGTAAATTCCGGCTGACGGTCCCCTCTTAAATCTTCATCTCTGAAACAACGGACGATCTGATAATAGCGGTCATATCCGGAACTCATGAGCAATTGTTTGAACAATTGCGGTGATTGCGGTAGCGCAAAGAATTTCCCTTGGGTCACTCGTGATGGAACAAGATAGTCTCGCGCGCCTTCTGGTGTCGATTTAGTTAAATATGGCGTTTCAATATCTAAAAAGCCTTCATCATCCAGGAAATCTCTAAACACTTTTTTTACCTGGTGACGCAGTTTCATGTTTTCCTGCATTTTGGGTCTTCTTAAATCCAAATAACGATATTTCAGACGTAAGTCATCGGAGACAGGCGCTGTATCGGATATTTCAAACGCAGGCGTTTTCGCTTCGTTTAAGATCTCTACTTTATCAGCCATGATCTCTATTTCACCTGTGGCTAGTTCTTCATTTACCTGACCTGCTTGTCTAAGAACGACTTTTCCTTCGACAGCAATCACATATTCAGAACGGATTTTTTCTGCTATCTCTAACGCTTCTTGATTCTGATTACTATTGAAGACAACTTGAATAATGCCTTCGCGGTCTCTAAGATCAATGAATATCATCCCGCCCAAATCGCGTCGCTTTTGCACCCAACCTGTAACGGTAACTGTTTCTTCGGTATATGCTTTGGTAATCTTTCCACAATATTCTGTACGTTTCATTTTATTCACCCTTTTTATTTAGTCTTGATTCTACTTCGTTAAATGTCGCTTTAAAGTTGCTGTATAACTCATCTAGATCGATATCCATTTGTTGGCCACTTTGAAGAGCTTTGATCGTGACTTTATTTTCACTTAATTCGTCTTCACCCATGGTAAAGACGAATTTAGCGCCCCACTTATCAGCTGTTTTGAACTGTTTACCGGGTTTCCTGTTCATGAACTCGCGCTCGACAGACAGGTTGTTCTGACGCAGGTACTGCGTTAATTTAGTGGCTGCTTTATTGACTTTATCTCCAATAGTCACCACATAGGCATCGATCGTACTCACTTTTGGATAGTCGTAGTTCATGAAGTCTAAAAGAATGATCAGGCGTTCGATTCCGAAACCAAAACCGAATGCCGGCGTTTTTGGTCCACCCATTTCTTCGACTAAACTGTCATAGCGTCCCCCGGCACAAATCGTTGCATTGGATCCGAACTTCGGATGCGTCGTCATGACTTCAAATATCGTGTCATTATAGTAGTCTAAACCCCTGACCATATTTTTATCTATTTCATACGGAATGGATAAATCTTCAAGCATCTCTTTAACTGCTTCAAAATGCTGGTTTGATTCTTCGTTCAAAAAATCCAACACGGAAGGAGCATCTGCAACCAAGACTTTGTCCTTCTTGTCTTTACTGTCCAGCACACGGAGAGGGTTCTTATACAAACGTTCTTTTGAATCGTTGCTTAACTCGTCAAAGTGAGGTTCGAGATAAGCGATCAATGCTTCCCGATATTTCAGTCTAGATTCTGAATCTCCCAGTGAATTGATGACAAGCTTCAAGTCTTCGATACCAAATGACTTGAATAAATCCATCGCCAATGCCATCGTTTCGACATCTACCGCAGGGTTCTTGCTCCCAAAAACTTCCACACCCAACTGATTAAATTGACGCTGTCTCCCGCTTTGCGGACGCTCATATCTAAACATCGATCCGATATAATAGAGTTTCATCGGTTTGTGATACTCGGGCGCATACAGTTTGTTTTCGACGTAGGCGCGGACCACGCCAGCTGTGCCCTCAGGTCTTAATGCGATATGACGGTCTCCCTTGTCATTAAAATCGTACATCTCCTTGGAAACGATATCGCTTGTTTCGCCAACGCCTCGAGCAAATAAATCGAATTTTTCAAATAAAGGTGTTCTAATTTCTTTGAATTGATAATTATTTAAAATAGCTCTGGCTTGTTGTTCAACAACTTGCCATTTTTCGGATTCAACGGGTAAAATATCTACGGTACCTTTTAATTTTTGGTAATTCATCTTTTAAACCTCCAGATATAGTAAGTTAAAGTATTTTTGTCCATAAAAAAAGACCCTCCTCTATGTCTGCCATAGAAAAAGGACGTACTTATAACGTGGTGCCACCTTAATTTCAGAAAGTTTACACTTTCTCTCTTAGAGTTAACGCTCACACGTGATAAGTTTCCCTATCATTCCTTTTAGATCGTCATTCATTAATGCATTATAAACCTTTTTCAGCCCGGAAGGTTTTCTCTTTAGTGAAACGCTCATTAATTACTTTATCTAACATCAGGATGACTATTTTATTCGCTTCTTATAAGCTTACAAGAATGGCCGCCAGATGTCAATACACATCTTTTCTGGCTCTAATTACGGTGTTTTCCACTCATCTTCCTGTTATTCTTCTTGAAACGATCAAAATATCGGAAAAATATATCTTTACTATTGCTAAAAAAGTATCTCTATCGGTATAATGAGGACAAACCATACGCCGGGGGGATAATAATGAACCAAAGTTATTTACATAAAAAAAATAGTCGCTCATTTTTCATACTCATCATCATTTTGCTGTTCACTCTCCTCTTGACAGCAATAGTAGCTTTAGCAAATGAAAACAAAGTAACTGTGCTCGCGTCGACATTAAACATCCGGTATGGACCGGGTCTTTCACACGAAATCCTCACTCAAGTCCAGGAAGAAGATCGACTTAACGTACTGGGGGAAGAAAATGAGTGGTACAAAGTCCGTCTGGATTCAAATCAAATCGGTTGGGTCGCAAGCTGGTTAGTGGAAAATGAAGAAGTCTCATTAGATAATCACCTTTTTGGACGCGTCACATCCCCGGAGGTAAATGTCAGACAATTTTCTACAATAGACTCCGCTGTTTTAGGCACGGTTAAACAAGACGAGGAGTTTCCTATTTTATACAGAGAAGATGACTGGGTGCAGATCCTCTTTAATCAACGCGTTGCCTGGTTGCATTCTGACTTGATTGACGTCATAGATCAACCTGCAGAAACCGAAGAACTGACGGGTTCAACGGATTCGTTGAGAATAAGTGTCGGAGGCACACCCGCAAATATCCGACTGAAACCGACAACTGATGCCGAGATCTTAACTACACTAAGAACAGCCGAAGAATTCGAGGTACTCACTGAAGAAAATGAATGGTATCAAATAGAGCTTGCTAATGGAACCAAAGGTTTTGTAGCCGGTTGGATTACCGAAACGATTACAACAGAATCGGTTAGCGCGAAAGAAGTATCATTGACCACTGAACCTTCGCATTATGCGACAACGCTGGCTGAGGCAACCATAGTTATTGATCCTGGTCACGGAGGTTATGATCCAGGTGCTGTTGCAGCGAATAGCTTCGCTGAAAAAGAAATCACCTTAGACACCGCTCTTTTGTTAGCGGATCTCCTAAAAAAAGCGGGGGCTAATGTTATTTTAACGCGAAGTTCTGATGATTATATCTCTTTAAACGACCGCGTCTATTATGCACACAGAGCTAATGCCGATGCGTTCATAAGTCTACATTATGATTCAGTCGAAAAGGCTAACACGATGTCAGGTACTACGACCTATTATTATTCAGAAAACGAAAAAGCTTTAGCAGAGACAGTTAATCATTATCTTGCTAAAGATGTTAATCTCGACAATAACGGCGTAAGACACGGTAACTACTTTGTATTAAGTCAGAATTCTCAGCCTTCTATACTGTTGGAATTAGGTTATCTCAATAATGATCACGATATTACAGTCGTTAATACCCATGCTTACCAAACAACCGTCGCTGACGCTGTGTACCAGGCTTTAGACGAGTATTTCTCGCCGCGTTGATTTCATAATCACCAAAAAAGGGTCATCACGATTTTTTTCGTGATGGCCCTTTTGCTTATTTGTTTTTCGAATCAAGGAGTATGGTCACTGGACCGTCGTTAATGAAATCAATTTCCATATGCTTACCAAATTTCCCGGTTTCTACACGAATACCTTGCTTAGATAATAATTCATTGAACTGATTGTATAACTTGTCTGCATATTCCGGCTTTGCAGCCGCCACAAAGCTTGGACGATTTCCTTTCTTAGTGTCTGCATGCAGAGTGAATTGTGAAATAGACAGGATATCCCCATTAACATCTTTAACTGATAAATTCATTTTGTCGTCTTCATCTTCAAATATACGTAGATTACTTATTTTACGCGCAAGATAATTGATATCTTCTTCTCCATCATCGTCTTCCACACCAATAAAAACAACTAATCCATGATTTATTTCCCCAACAGTTTCATTTTCGACTCTTACATTCGCTTCTTTCGCACGTTGTATGACTGCTCTCACTAAAATCCTCCTAAAACCTGTAACTATTACGTTGTTATGCGTTTCACCGAATAGACATCTGGTACAGATTTAACTTTATCAACGATCTGTTCTAATTCTTTGAGATTTTGAATAGCAATAGTGACTTTAATTGTAGCCGTTCCATTTTTGTCCACGCGTCCATTCACATTACTCAGTTTATTGGTCTGAGAATTGATTACTTGCAGGATCTCGTTTAAAAAGCCACTCCGGTCATATCCTTCTATTTGTAGTTCAGCGTTATAGTCTTTACTTTTATTAGCATCTGTCGATTCCCATTCCACGTCAATTAAACGGTTTTCGTTGTCATCTGACGTATGAAGATTCGGACAGTCTTTTCTGTGGATAGAGATACCTCGTCCGCGGGTGATATACCCAACGATATCGTCGCCAGGAACTGGGTTACAACATTTACTTAAACGAACAAGTAAATTATCCGCTCCTTGAATAACGACGCCACCTTCTTGTCTTATTTTCATTTTTTCAGGTTCTTTTTTATTCTTTAACTCGATCGTATGGGTAGACTCATCAAATTGGTATGTTTCTTTTTCGCGTTCTTTACGTTCTTTATCGGTCAGTCGATTGGCGACGGTCGCACTCTTGACTTCACCATATCCAATCCCAGCATATAAATCTTCAATATTTTGAAAATTGAAACGGTCAGCTGCTTTTTTCAACTTTTCTTTTTTTAAAATATCTTTTGGATTAAAGCCCATTTCAAGCAGTAATTTTTCAAGGATATCTTTTCCACGTTCGATACTTTTTTCTCTTTCCTGGGTTTTAAAGAATCGCTTGATTTTATTTTTTGCTTTCGAGGTGTTTACATAATTCAGCCAATCTCTGCTCGGTCCGAATGAATTAGCAGAAGTTAACATTTCAACGATGTCACCTGTTTTGAGTTTATAATTAAGTGGGACGATTTTCCCGTTCACTTTCGCTCCCATCGCTTTATTACCTACTTCAGTATGCACATGATAGGCAAAATCCAGCGTACTGGATCCGCTTGGTAATTCCATAACGTCTCCTTTGGGACTGAAGACGTAGACTTTATCTTTAAAAATATCTTGTTTGATCGAATCCATAAAGTCGCTCGCATCGCTGGATTCACTTTGCAGTTCCAGGATATCTCGAAACCAGGTAATGTGCTCACTTAGTTCATCGTTATCTATTTTTTTACTGATACCTTCTTTATACGCCCAATGAGCCGCCACACCATATTCCGCGATTTCATGCATTTCCATGGTTCTGATCTGCACTTCAAGCGGTGTTGCGTTCGGTCCCAGCACTGTCGTGTGCAGCGACTGGTACATATTTGCTTTCGGCATAGCGATATAATCTTTGAAACGTCCCGGCATTGGCTTCCATCTCGTATGAATGGCTCCTAATACGGCATAACAGTCTTTGATAGAATCGACAATGATCCGAATAGCCAGCAGATCATAAATTTCGCTGAATTGTTTTTTCTGACTTTTCATCTTTTCATATATCGAATAAATATGTTTCGGTCTTCCTGTTATTTGCGCCTCGATCCCTAATTCCTTAACTGAGGCTTCAATAGCTGTTTTAGCATCTTCAATGTAATTCTCCCGGTCTTCCCTTCTAGAATTCATGAGATGCACGATACGGTAGTATTGCTGCGGGTTCAGGTACCTTAATGACGTGTCTTCTAATTCCCACTTCATCCGGTTGATACCCAGACGATCCGCTAAAGGTGCATAGATATCTAACGTTTCCTTGGCGATCTCCCGTTGTTTCTCAGGACGGTGGTGTTTGAGCGTGCGCATGTTATGGACTCTATCTGCCAGTTTGACAAGAATGACACGCACATCTTGAGCCATAGCTAGAAGCATTTTACGATGATTTTCTGCCTGATGCTCTTTTTTCGACCTGAATTTAAGTTTACCCAACTTGGTAACGCCATCAACCAGGTCGGCAACTTCCGGAGTGAATATCTCAGCTAATTGAGCATACGTGTAGTCAGTATCTTCTACGACATCATGTAGAAAACCTGTCGCAACAGTCACAGGGTCCATTTTCAACTCTGCTAGAATCCCAGCGACCTGAATAGGATGCATGATGTATTCTTCCCCTGATTTTCTCATCTGGCCTTTATGGGCTTCGTCAGCCAGATCATATGCTTCCTTTACAAATCTAACATGTTCACTACTCATGTAAGTCAGACAAAGTGCAATCACTTCTTGTGCTGTGTAATCTTTATTTTGTGGCATGGGTATCACCTTCATCCTTAGAGGTTATCACTATATATAATAGATCTTTCGTTATAAGAAAACCAGCACTAATTGGAGTGCTGGTGACTTCTTCTTATTAATTATAATGCTTTTTTATGCTTAATTCAAGATATCCTAATATACAATCTCTCAGTATGCTTCTGTCGCTTCATTTCCTTCAACGATTGCTACACCATTAGATGTTCCGATACGGGTTGCACCAGCTTCGATCATTGCTTTCGCATCCTCACTTGAACGGACGCCACCTGAAGCTTTAACTCCCATTTTTGCGCCAACCGTTTTGCGCATTAATTTTACATCTGCAAGCGTTGCTCCGCCTGTGGAAAATCCAGTAGATGTTTTAACAAAATCAGCACCGGCTCTTTTAGCCGCTTCGCAGGCTCTTACTTTTTCATGTTCATTTAATAAGCACGCTTCGATAATAACTTTAACTAGTGCTTTTCCTTTTACAGCTTTTACAACTGCTTTGATGTCATCATAGACCAAAGCATAGTCTTCGCTTTTTAACGCCCCGATATTGATGACCATGTCGACTTCAGTTGCTCCTTCTTTAACGGCTTGTTCAGCTTCAAATGCTTTAACTTTTGATGTGTTGGCTCCTAAAGGAAATCCGATAACTGTACATGTTTCTACATCTGAATCTTTTAACATATCAGCAGTGTATTTGACCCAACCCGGGTTGATACACACAGATTTAAAGTTATATTTGATGGCATCTATACAAACTTTTTGTACATCCAAATCTGTCGATTCTGGTTTCAATAATGTATGATCGATATATCTCTCTATGTTTTCCATTCTATTCACTCTTCCTTTTCCATTTTTTTAGCAATGATGGCAATCCAGTCTTTCATCTGATTGATTTGTATTATCTCAAATCGCTGTTGTTCCAAAGCCTGAATAACCTCATCTTTTTTTTCTAATATAATACCTGACGTGATAAAGAGGCCATTATCATTCAAGTGATGATATGCATCCGGAATAAAAGGTAATATAATTTCAGTTAAGATATTAGCCACAATGATATCAGCCTTGTCTTTAACACCCGTTAACAGATTGTTTGCCTTGAGGACAATATCATTTTCTAACTTATTCAATTTGATATTATCCCGCGCTGACTTCACCGCTACTTCGTCTAGATCATAAGCTCTAATCTCTCCGGCACCATAAAAGGCACTCGCAATTGAAAGGACGCCTGAACCCGTGCCAACATCAAATACTGTTGCCTGAGGATAAAGGGTTGTCTCTAAAGCCTGAATACATAACTGCGTTGTCGGATGAGTCCCCGTTCCAAAAGCCATGCCCGGATCTAAATAGACGATACGTTCATCAGGAAAACGTTTCGTATACGTTTCCCATTTAGGCACAATGGTTAAAAAGCGAGTCACATTTACTGGATGATAATGTTTCTTCCAGGCAGTCGACCAATCTTCTTCCTTAACATCATTAACCTGAATATCAAGATGGGTGATTTCTATCCCAAAATCCGCTAATAGTTTTACTCGTTCAGCTAATAGTTTTTTTATAGCATCCAAATCATCATGTTCGGTGAAGTAGCCTTTGATAATCACGCCATCTTTCGGAAAATCTTCTTCGTTTAATTCCCATAGCGTATCGTTTTTATATACAGGCGGATTCAAAAAATCATTACGATCGCTGATAGAAACACCTGATGAACCTAGTTCTGTAAAGATGGATGTTACAGCTTCCGCAGCCTCATTATTGATAGCTACACTAAACTCTTTCCACTCCGTCATTTGCTTCATCCTTTTTCAATTTTTCTAAAAATGATTTTTCATCGTCTATGGCGATCGGGACTTTTTCTTTGCTGTAACGCCCCGTCTCTTTCAACGTTTGAATCATGTTGGTTAAATTGCTTTCGCTCCAGCTCAGGGAAAATGAATCAGCAAAATCATCACTTAAGAACTCTGTCAACTCTACTTTACCTTTTTTTGTCGTGTAGTTTAGTTGTCTAAGTATGGCATCAACGTAACCTTTTTCGATGCCAAGGTGGCTGTTCATTGAAAAAGAAGCGAGATAGTTTTGTGGTTTCACATGTGCATAAGCCGGATCATAGAAGCATAAAACATCCTCAAACTGGACTAAGCCCGGTTCGTTGTTTTTCCCGAGTATATCCTGTACCTGAACAGATTCTTCCGATTTAACATGAAACGTAATATAAAGTTCAATTAAGTTCTTTTTGCTCTCTTTAACAATTTTCCATTTAAAGTTCGGGAGCATCTCTTTAAGTGTGTTGTCTATATAACCAGATAAGTCATTTGTCATACAAACACCTCCTCGTTTTAGTCTAACATAGCGCTCCATCCATTATCTACCGAAAGTTCCCCTTTCCCCCTGGAGAGATATGGGTTTCCTTTAACGGTAAAACGCAGTAAAGATTCAGTCCATTCCCCTTTATTTGGGATACCAATTCTTTTAGATTTTTCAACTGTTGAAGGGGTTCTTTTATGCCTGATATCTATATAGAGCGACGGTATTAAAATGGATGTCCCATGGTCCATCATCGTAATTCCCATAGCCTTCGTTAATTTCCCCGGTCCATTCGTGACATCAACGCCTTTTCTTTGGCGTCGCTCCTCCATTAGACTTCTTCCTTCATAGGGCTCAACGGCCCGTATGAGGACGCCCTGTGGATCACCTTGGTCTCTAGTGACGACATTTAATAACTGATGTGTGTGCATTTTATATATATAGATGGTTCCTGCCCGTTCAAACATTGCTTTCATACGAGGTGTGTTTTTCCCATTATAACTGTGACAGGCTTCATCTAGAACACCAACGTACGCCTCCGTTTCCACTATCCATCCTGAAGTGGTCACTCCATTTGTTTCTTTAACTAAGAGACAGCCCAATAAGCGTTCAGCCATTTCTTCTGTTGATAGTTCCGTGTTTGTTAGTAAAGACATTCTTTATACGTTCACTCCATTACTTAATCTTCATCGTTTTCATTTAAATCATTCGGCAAATAATCTATTTGAACTTCCAGTACCCGCCTGTTTCTAACGGCGGTGACAGTAACTTTCATATTATGATATTTAAAAGAGTCACCCACTTGTGGGAACTGACCTAACTCTTCAACAACAAAGCCACTTACCGAATTTGATACATAGGTTTCGTATCCGGTGAGTCCAAACAATTCAAATATTTTATCCAAACCAGCCGTTCCTTTAATCTTATATCGTTTCCCTGCTATCAATTCGACAACCTCTTCATCGATGATATCAGATTCATCCCATATTTCTCCAACAAGCTCTTCAAGAACATCTTCCATCGTGGCAATGCCGATGGTACCACCATGCTCATCTGTAACAATAGCCATATGTGTTTTGCTGTGCTGCATCATTCTAAGTAGTCGAGATAGATTCATGACCGGCGGAACAAAAACAACATCTTTTAAGACAGAAAGTAAGGATACGGCTTTCTCTGCGTTCCGTTTTTTGCGTAGATAACGGTTGAAATCTTTTTCATGAAGAACCCCTACAACGTTATCAATCGATTCATCATATACGATCAACCGCGAATAATTGTGCTCTGTAAACAGTTCTTCTACTTCTTCGTCTGTTACATCTATTTCACAACTCACGACATCCACTCGTGGTGTCAAAATAGACGACACTTCTAAATCATCAAATTCAATTGCGGCTTTCACTAACTGACTTTCATAATCCTCAATGCTACCGCCGCTTTCAGCTTCTTCTACAATCGATAGTAATTCGTCCTCACTAATGATATCTATGTCACCAAAATTAAATACTCTCTCCAATAAAACCTTCCACTTTCTAAGCAGCCATAAGAAGGGTTTAAACAAAATCATTAAAAAGTGAATGTACGGTGTTGAAGCCTTAGCAAAAATTTCCGGGTTTTCCTTAGCAAGTGTTTTAGGCGTGATCTCACCGAAAATCAATACGATGATCGTCATTACGATCGTTGCAATCGTTGGTCCGTATACCGGAAACCACTGCACGAATAATAACGTTGCAATAGCAGTCATACCTATATTTACAATGTTATTTCCTATCAATATGGTTGATAAAACAGCATCAAAGTTTTCTGCTAATTTCATCGTCTTTCCAGAACGTTTATCTCCTTTTTCAGCCTCGTTTTTCAATCTGATCCGATTAGCTGATGTAAATGCTGTTTCCGAAGAAGAAAAATAACCAGATAAAAACACTAAAATTACTAGAATGATTATACTGTTTATATTATCACTATCCATTTAAATGTAATCCCTACTTTCTTAGTTTTTCCCTTTTATTATAGCACAGATTATCCTGAAACTTGACTATTATGAATAAAAGAGCTCTAGAACAGAAAAAAGGCAATAGCCCTGCTTAAAAAGTTCAGATCAAAATCTGACTCAGCAAGAACTATTGTCTCTCAATTATTGTTTTCCACTTATATTATTAATTATCCAAGTTCAACACAGCCACGAAGCTTTCTGGTACTGGTGGAATTTTTTATAGAAATACACTAGAGCAATGTACCTTAAATTAACGGCTTTTTAGAACTTACAGACGATGACAAAATGTAGAAAAACAAATAAAGCCACCTACTATATTTTTGTGAATACAACAATAACTCTTACAAAACTAATTCATTTAATAAATTTTCCAAGTTCATTATTGTAATTCTTTTACCATATTTTAAGTAAAAATCTTCCTTTGGTGAATGAAACCAATTAATTTGATAGCCTTTGATTTTTCCATTTCCGTTTTCATATATAACCACAACGTCCCTCTCTGGACCATGCTTTTTAATGTCTTTGCGTACGAATTCAATAAACCAATCATTTTTCATAAGATTTCTTCCTTTACCTAATACTATAACTATTATGCTGCTAAATTTCCGCTAAATCTATTCGATCTTGTATTATTATCTGGCTATTGAAATCAAAGTATGTATTAAATCTGTTCTCAAATTATAATGTACCCATACTTCTACATCCTCCTGTTCTCTGAATAATAACACCAGCTCTGCCACGAATTCCCTTTAGAAATGGTATTGGTTTCCTCTTACATATACTATTGTCCTTTTATTTAAAAACTCATCAAAATAAAATAAAAAATTTTAATAAATTTTTGGCCTTACCCGAATCGGAACAACAATGTGTCTTTTTTCTCATCTGACCAAAAAGACAAATAAATAAGCAGTCGACATTTTCGAGAATACATTCCAGAAACAACAAAAATTGCCTACGATCCAACATTGAAGTTGGGTGGTAGGCAATTTAATTTGTTTAAAAATGATAATGTTGATTTAAAACTGTTTAATCTTCATCCAGGTTGAGAACAGCCATGAAGGCTTCTTGTGGAATTTCCACACTACCCACATTCTTCATGCGTTTTTTACCTGCTTTTTGTTTCTTCAAGAGTTTTTGTCGACGCGTGACATCTCCGCCGTACAGTTTGGCTGTCACGTCTTTACGGTAAGCTTTTACTGTTGAACGAGCAACAATGTTCTGACCGATCGTTGCCTGGATCGGGATCTCAAACTGTTGTCTTGGAATGGTCTTTTTCAACTGTTCAACAACTGAACGTCCACGAGCCTGGGCAAAGTCTTTATGCACGATGAAGCTCAGTGCATCCACTGGTTCACCATGAATGAGAATATCCAATTTCACCAGGTTACTTAAACGGTATCCGGATTCTTTATAATCCAGAGAAGCATAGCCTTTCGTACTGGATTTCAATCGATCAAAGAAATCATAAACAATCTCTGAAAGTGGAATGTTATAGACAACATTCACTCTGATATTATCAAGGTAGTCCATCGTGAGAAATTCACCACGTTTACGTTGGGCAATTTCCATTACAGCGCCCACATAATCATTCGGAACCGTTATGGTTGCTTTTACATATGGTTCTTCGACTGATTCGATCTGCTGAGGTTCAGGCATTTCTGACGGATTGGAAACCATGATGGATTCGCCGTCCGTTTTGTTTATTTTGTAAATAACTGAAGGTGCCGTCGTGATCAACTCTAAATTGAATTCACGTTCGAGTCGCTCCTGAACGACATCCATGTGGAGCATCCCTAAAAAGCCACAGCGGAAGCCAAATCCGAGCGCCTGTGACGTTTCCGCTTCGTATTGGAGTGCTGCATCATTTAGTTGCAAACGTTCAAGCGCTTCACCTAAATCTTGGTATTTAGCAGAGTCGGTCGGATACATCCCACAAAAGACCATCGGTTTCATATAACGATATCCAGGCAGAGCTTTTTCAGTCGGATTATTGGCTAATGTTAACGTATCCCCGACACGTGTATCACGGACCGTTTTAATATTAGCTGTGACATATCCTACATCCCCAACCATCAAATAATCACGTTCGAGCGGCTTAGGTGAGAAGATACCGACTTCAGTTACCTCAAAGGTCTTGTCATTACTCATTGTTTTGATGGTATCACCTTTTTTGATTACCCCATCCATAACCCGAACACTTAAGACCACACCTCTATACGCATCATAGGCGGAATCAAATATAAGGGCTTTTAGCGGATTGTCGATATCTCCTTCAGGGGCAGGTACTTTCTGTACGATCTGTTCCAGGATATCTTCAATTCCTACACCCGTTTTTGCACTTGACAATATAGCTTCAGTGGCATCGAGTCCAACCACGTCTTCTATCTCTTTTCGGACACGCTCGGGATCAGCAGCGGGTAAATCGATTTTATTGATGACCGGTAAAATTTCAAGGTCGTTTTCTAATGCTAGATACACGTTGGCCAAAGTTTGCGCTTCAACGCCTTGTGCTGCATCAACAACCAATATTGCTCCTTCACACGCGGCTAAGCTTCTAGACACTTCATACGTGAAATCCACGTGTCCTGGAGTATCAATGAGGTGAAGGATATAGGTTTCACCATCTTTAGCTTTATAGATGACTTCTACAGTGTTTAATTTAATAGTGATACCGCGTTCTCTCTCTAAATCCATGGAATCAAGTAATTGTTCCTGCATTTCCCGATCGGCCACAGTATGCGTCAGTTGCAGAATACGATCGGCAAGGGTTGATTTACCGTGATCGATATGTGCAATAATAGAAAAGTTTCTGATTTGCTTCTGTCGTGCTCTTGCTATTTTTTTATCCATTCTTCTATTTCCTCATTCCTCTAAAACATTCCTTACTATTATACCAACGATTAGACCAGAGTACAATTACTTTCAAGAAGACAAAAAGAAGGGACTCATCATCCTGTTTAATGAGAATGTGTCCCTTCTTTTTTAAAATTATTTAGTGTCTAAGATGTATCGAAGCTGTTTAACACTTCAACCGACACATACGATTCAAAGAAACCATTAAAGTCTAAGTCTACAGTGAAAGAGAAAATTCTTCGCTTTCCTTATTATCTCTTGTCTTTAAAGGCGTCTTTCACTTTCGAAAAAAACGAACTGTCACCCTGCTCCACTACATCATCATAGTCACTAGCTTCTGCAAATTTCCTTAAATGATCAGCTTGATCTTCCGTTAATGTGTCTGGCACAACAACCTTGACCTTGATATGTTGATCTCCGTTACCGGCTCCTCTAAGTCTCGGTGCGCCTTTTCCTTTCAAGCGGAATGTCGTTCCGGGTTGAGTTCCAGCAGGAATTTTAAATTTAACTTTACCATGTACTGTAGGTACTTCCAGTTCATCACCCAAAGTGGCTTGGACCATATTAATAGGTAATTCATAGTAAATTTCTGAACCTCTACGGTCAAACGTATTGGAAGCTTTTACTCTAAATATGACATATAGATCTCCGTAAGGTCCACCGTTTTCGCCTACATCACCTTGATTTTGAAGACGCATTTGATTGCCATCTTCAACACCGGCAGGAACAGTGACTTTAACCGAGTGTTGCTGTTTTGTATGTCCTTCGCCATGACAAACGGGGCATTTTTCTTTTATTTCTTTCCCTGTACCATTACATACCGGACACACTTGTTGCGTCATGACGCGACCAAATGGTGTATTTCTTTCCACATTAACTGCTCCTGCACCATGACATTTCGAACAGGTTTGTGGACTTGTTCCAGGTTTGGCTCCACTTCCATCACAGTTTTCGCATGCTTCTTCACGATTGTAGCGAATGGTGGTTTCTTTTCCGAAAATAGCCTCTTCGAACTCTAAATCCATCACATACTGTAGATCTTCCCCTTGACGGGGAGCGTTAGGGCTTCTTCGTCTGCCGCCGCCACCGCCGCCAAAAAATTGATCAAAGATGTCTTCGAAGCCACCGCCGCCAAATCCACCAGCTGAGCCTCCAAAGCCGCCGCCTGCACCAAAGTTGGGATCAGTAGCAGCATGACCGTACTGGTCGTAGGCAGCTCGTTTTTGTTCATCGCCCAATACTTCGTAAGCTTCAGAAATTTTCTTGAATTTATCTTCCGCATTTGATTCTTTGTTTATATCCGGGTGGTATGTTTTTGATAGTTTCCGGTACGCCTTTTTTATTTCTTCTTGAGAAGCATCTTTAGAAACGCCAAGCAGGTCATAAAAGTCTTCTTTTCCAGCCATTGTATTCCTCCATCATTGTAATCAGTCAAGCTATGACATCTGTTCAATTATATCAGTAACGGACAGATGGATATCAAAAAGAAAGAAAGCACTTGTTGAAAACTAAGAATAAGTGCTTTCTCCTTTTTGTTATCTAACTTCTATTATTTTTCGTCATCTACTTCTTCAAAGTCTGCGTCTACGACATCTTCTGAAGAATCAGCATCTGTTGATTCGCCAGCTTGTGCGCCTTCGCCTTCGCTTTGTTCTGCAGCTGCTTGCTCATATAATTTCACTGACATCTCTTGAACGATTTCGTTTAATGTATCACGTTTCGTTTTGATATCTTCAGTGTCATCTTTTTCTAAAGCCGCTTTTAATTCATCACGCGCTTCTTCTGCTTTTTTGATGTCAGCTTCGTCGACTTTACCTTCTAAGTCTTTCAAGGTTTTATCGATTTGGAAGACTAACTGATCCGCTTCATTGCGTAATTCAACTTCTTCTTTACGTATTTTATCTGCTTCAGCATTTTCTTCAGCTTCTTTTACCATGCGTTCGATATCTTCATCAGATAAACTAGATGTTGATTTGATCGTGATTTTTTGTTCTTTTTTTGTACCTAGATCTTTTGCAGATACATTTACAATACCGTTTTTATCGATATCAAAAGTGACTTCGATTTGAGGAACACCACGAGGAGCTGGTGGAATATCCGTTAATTGGAAACGACCCAATGTTTTGTTATCACTAGCCATTGGACGTTCACCCTGTAAGACATGTACATCTACAGCTGGTTGATTGTCTGCAGCTGTTGAGAAGACTTGTGATTTACTTGTTGGGATTGTTGTATTTCTTTCGATCAATTTAGTAAATACACTGCCCATTGTTTCAATACCAAGTGATAATGGAGTTACATCCAGCAAGACGATATCTTTAACGTCACCTGAAATAACACCACCTTGAATAGCAGCACCCATTGCAACAACTTCATCAGGGTTTACTGAACGGTTAGGCTCTTTGCCGGTTTCCTTTTTAACAGTATCGACAACAGCTGGGATACGTGTAGTTCCACCAACTAGAATAACTTCGTCGATATCAGATTGTTTTAGACCAGCATCTTTTAATGCTTGACGAACAGGTTGTTTGGTACGTTCCACTAAGCTATCTGTGATTTCATCAAATTTAGCACGTGTCAAGGTGATTTCCAAGTGTAATGGACCTGAATCTCCTGCACTAATGAACGGTAAGCTGATTTGTGTTTGAGAAACACCTGATAAGTCTTTTTTCGCTTTTTCAGCAGCATCTTTCAGACGCTGTACTGCCATTTTGTCTTTAGACAGATCGACGCCATTTTCTTTTTTAAATTCAGCAACCAAATAATCTATGATTTTTGCATCAAAGTCGTCTCCACCAAGATGATTGTCTCCAGCAGTTGCCAGAACTTCAAATACACCGTCGCCTAATTCAAGGATCGATACGTCAAATGTACCGCCACCTAAGTCAAAGACCAGGATTTTTTCATCTTTTTCAACTGTATTGAGACCATAAGCTAATGATGCTGCTGTAGGTTCATTAACGATTCGATCAACTTCAAGACCAGCAATTTTACCTGCATCTTTTGTTGCTTGACGTTGTGAGTCGTTAAAGTAAGCTGGAACAGTAATAACGGCATTTGTTACTTTTTCACCTAAATAATCTTCAGCATATTCTTTGATGTGTTGTAAAATAAATGCAGAGATTTCTTGGGGAGAATATTTTTTGCCTTCTACTTCAACTTCATATTTTTCGCCCATGTGACGTTTAATTGAACTCACCGTGTTAGGATTAGTAATTGCCTGACGTTTAGCTACTTCCCCAACTTGAACTTCACCATTTTTAAATGACACAACAGATGGTGTTGTACGATTCCCTTCTTTGTTAGGAATGATTTTTGCTTCTCCGCCTTCTAAAACGGCAACCGCTGAATTTGTTGTTCCTAAGTCAATACCAATAATTTTTCCCATAATATATCTCACCTTTACTTTTTAATTTTTATAGTGTTACAGATACTTTTGCAGCGCGTAATACGCGATCGTGCAGTTTATATCCTTTTTCAAAAACTTGAGACACTTCGTTGCTTTCCTGACCCTCATTAGCAGGCACTTGCGTGTAGGCTTCATGATAATTAGGATCAAACGGTTCACCTAATGGATCGATGATTTCAATACCCTCTTTTTCAAAAGCTTGCAAGGAATTATTATAAACCATTTCAATGCCTTTTTTCAAATTTTTACCAGCTTCAGTGTCGACTTCGATTGTTAAGGCCCGTTCTAAATTATCTAGAACAGGTATAAGTTCCTGAGCTAATGATTGAGAGCTGTAACGCGATAGGTCCTGACGTTCGCGCTCATTGCGCCTGCGAATATTGGCTAATTCTGCCTGTAATCTCAAGTAGCGATCAGTCATTTCATCCAGTTCCTGATGGACTTTGGTTAGTTGACTTTGTTCTGTTTCTTCAGACGAATCACTTTTAATAGTTTTTTCATCATGGTTACTATCTTCCTGAGACGTTTCGGATGCTTCTTCCTGCATCTGCTGCTCTTCTTTATCTTCCACAATACTTCCTCATTTCCTGATTATTCTAAATAATACTCCAGTAACGTGTGCGTTAAGTGTTTTCTGAATACATCCAGTACACCGAACGTTTCGTCATAGGCCATACTAGTCGGTCCCAGAATCGCAATGACTCCTTTTCCATAGTTGCTCACATTATAGGTTGTTGTAACCAAACTGAACTCTTTTAGGAGCTCGTGATCAATTTCCTCACCAATTTTGACGACGAAATCATCATTTATTTGGTCGATCAGTGCATACATATCGCCACTGTTATCCAGCATAGTATACAACGATTTCAATTTTTGCGTGTCCATATTCTCAGAAAAATCTAAAATGTTTAATTTACCAGAGATGTGATGTCTTGATTCAGTTGATTCTTTGAAAGCAGAATCTATAGATAAAAACATCTCTGTTGCATTAGACGCATACTTTCTGATGAGTAACGGGATATCAAACTTTAATTTTTCCGCAACCTCCGTCAAAGTATGACCAACTAAATGGTAATTAAAGATATTCGTAACTTTAATCAAATCCGATTCTTGAATGGTTCTAGGCATACGAAAGACTTTATTTTCGATTGTACCTTTATCGGTTTGAATGATGGCCATCACCTGGTTACCATTTAATGCGAGCAGTCTAAAACCAGTTAGTCGACTCGTTTCAGCTTTCGGCCCCAATACAATAGCTGTATAGTGAGTTAAATCAGATAATAATTGAGCAGACTGATACATAATATCATCCATCTGCTTCACATGATTCCCGAAAACTTCACTTATCGTTTTCAACTTATCCTGAGCAACTTCTTGCGGCTGCATAAGATGATCGATGTAGAAACGATAGCCTTTCAGCGAGGGAATTCTACCAGAAGAAGAATGTGTCTTTTGAATAAAACCCAGTTTTTCTAGTTGGCTTAATTCATTTCTTATGGTGGCAGAGCTCGCTTCAATGGCCGTTTCGATCATGATCGTCTTAGAACCAATCGGTTGACCCGTGGATGTGTAAAGTCGAATGAGAGCATCTAGAATAATTAATTGTCTCTTTGTTAACATGTAAAATCACCCCTTGATGCATCCTGCATCATTAGAGACCAGGTTAAAGTGCAACAAAACTTGTTACACCTTATTTCTGTAAGCTTTCATTAAATTAGCACTCGAAGTCGCCGAGTGCTAACACATCTATAATTTAACAAATCTAATGATTACTGTCAACAATTAAATCTGATTTATTTTGACCTTTGACAAACTTTCTTTAGCATCCAGTTCATCTTGATCTAATTTTTCAATTAATTCTTCAACAGAGTTAAATTTTATTTCATCTCGCAGATAGTCGACCCATTTTATTTTTACATCTTCTCCATAAATATCTTCGTTAAAATTAAAGATATGCACTTCGATCGAATAACTTGGTCTATAACCAAATGTCGGGTTGTATCCAATAGACGCCATGCCATCTAGCCACTCGTTGTTGACCCACATTTTAACGGCATAGACACCTCTTTTTGGCACCATGACATAAGGATGTGGATAGATATTAGCTGTAGGATAACCCAGCTCTCTACCTCGGGCATCACCATGAACAACAAAACCACTTATTTCATAAATATAGCCCAGTAATTTGTTTGCTTGATCAATTTTTCCTTCACTGATGTATCTTCGAATACGGGTGGAACTGATTTTATCATCTTCATCCATCTTCTTCTCCACTTTAACAATATCGAATCTGTCTTTAGCATACTTGTGCAGTATGTCCATATTCGCTTGTGCCGCTTTCCCATAAGTATAGTCAAAGCCTGCAACGACTATTTTAGCATGCCACTCAACTATATACTGATCGACAAATTCCTGAGGCGACAGTCTACCAAATTTGGCAGTAAAATCGACCTCATATAAAATATCTACGCCAAGATTTTCAATGATATATTCTTTACGGTCGAGAGGTGTCAGATACGAGTGCTTGTCAGGGTCAAAGCTTCGATAAACAAAAGCAGGATGACGTTTAAATGTCATGACGGCACATTTCAATCCTCTTTCTTTTGCTATTTGAACACCTTTGTTTATGACAGCTTGATGTCCTCTATGCACACCATCGAAAAAACCTAAAACCAATACAATATCTTCCTTGATAATTTCTTCTTTATCATACGGATGATGAATTTTTCTTATGTCCATACTTATACCACCAATTCGTTACGTAAAACTTTTGCAGGTTTAATGTACTGTGATTTTGTCGGGTGAGCCTTATAAATAGCTACAGCTTTTTCCCGGTAATAGAAAACTATTTCCTCTTCATCCTTCGCTAAGTAGACTTGACGCTCTAAAAGGCTACCATTTCTCACTTTAAGATATTCGTCCGAATCCAACTCATAACTTGGCATGTGACTCAATGCTTTTTCAAGAGGGAAAATAGCCTCTTCTACTCGTTTCTCATCAACTAATACTTGCACTTCGGATAGTGTCAATGCTTCTTCACGGTTAAAGCCACTGCTTGCTTCTCTTGTCAGATCAGACATATGAGAAGGACTTTTTAATTTTGCACCTACATCAACAGCTAACGTTCTGACATATGTCCCTTTGCCACATACAACTTTAAAAGAAAAAGAAAGAGTTTCTTTTTCTTTATTCCTTACTACGTCGGATGTTCGGTCGAATGAATAAATGGTCACTTCTCTTGAAGGTCTGTCAATAACTAAACCTTCTCTTGCATACTCATATAATCTTCTGCCATCTACCTTTACGGCAGAATACATTGGAGGTGTTTGCGTTATTACTCCTTTGAATTCAGATAACGTCTTGTCAATGTCATCTTCATCGATGTTAAAATCTACGGGCTTTTCTTCGACAACCTCACCTGAACTGTCTTCTGTTGTCGTTGAAAATCCTAATGTTATTTCGCCTGTATAAATCTTCTTAGAATCCATCATATACTCGATGACTTTAGTCGCTTTACCGATCGCTACCGGTAAAACCCCATCGACATCTGGGTCTAATGTTCCCGAATGTCCAATTTTTTTTGTTTTAAGTATTTTTCTTAATTTGAAAACACAATCGTGACTTGTCATTCCTCTTTCTTTCCATATAGGTAATAACCCTTCCATTGTATCCTCCTAGATAGTGCTTTATTTAAAATTTTACAAAAGAAAAGAGAATCTATGTTCAATAAACAAAGATTCTCTCCTTTTCTTATACCAAGAAAAACGACTCCAAATCTTACTTATAGACTTATTCGTTTTGATCTTCTTTTAGTTTGTTTAATAGCTGATCGATCTTGCTGCCATAGGCAACAGATTCGTCACGCGCAAACGTTAATTCTGGCGTTTTGTAGAGCGATAGTCGATTACCTAATTCTTTTCTAATCAAGCCTGTCGCTTTATCTAAACCTGTTTGCGTTTTACTTACACTATCTTCATCATCAGAAAGTGTACTGTAATAAATCGTTGCCTGCTGTAGATCGCCAGTGACATCCACGCCCGTAACATTCACGCCGTCTACACGGGGATCACGAACACGTTTGCGTAAGATATCTGTCACTTCTTTTTGAATTTCCTGCGATACTCTACCTACTCTATAGTTAGGCATAATGGTCACCTATCCTTAAGATTTAGTTTATTTTTTTTTGATTTCAACCATTTCATAGGCTTCAATAATGTCATCAAGTTCAATTTCATTATAACCTTCAATCGTTAAACCACATTCGAATCCTTTTTTAACTTCTTTTGCATCGTCTTTGAAGCGTTTCAGACTTGAAAGTTCACCTTCGAATTTCACGATACCATTACGGATCAAGCGGATAGAACTGCTGCGTTTGATCACACCATCGGTAACAAGACAGCCGGCAATCGTTCCAACTTTTGAAACATCATACGTCTCGCGAACCAGTGCTTGACCAGTAACTTTTTCTTCATATTCAGGATCAAGCATGCCAGTCATCGCTGCTTCGATTTCATCGATAGCATTATAAATGATACGGTGCGTGCGGATGTCGACTCCTTGACGGCTAGCACTTTCTTTTGCCTGGATAGTTGGTCTTACGTTAAATCCGATGATGATTGCCGAGCTCGCAGAGGCTAATGTGACATCACTCTCATTGATTGCACCGACACCGGTATGAATGATGTTGATTTTAACACCTTCCACTTCGATTTTTTCCAAACTAGCTGCTAATGCTTCAACAGAACCTTGGACATCACCTTTAATAATGACGTTGACCGATTTCAATTCGCCTTCTTCTAAACTATCAAACAAGTTTTCCAGTGTTACTTTATTGGTAATTGAACGTTGAGCTTCAGTTGCAACCGCTGCTCTTGATTCACCGACTTGTCTCGCAGTTTTTTCATCTTCAAAGACAACAAAACGATCTCCGGCTTGAGGCGTGTTATTTAAACCAGTAATCTCTACTGGCGTAGATGGTTCCGCTTCTTTTACACGACGTCCTTTATCGTTGGTCATCGTTCTCACGCGACCATAGGTATTTCCTACAACAATAGGGTTACCTTGACGGAGTGTTCCTTCTTGAACAAGAAGTGTAGCGATTGGACCTTGTGACTTATCTAAACGTGCTTCAATAACTGTACCGATAGCTGGGCGTTTAGGATCTGCTTTTAATTCTTCGATTTCAGCAACAAGTAAAATCATTTCAAGTAATTCATCCAGATTTTGATTGAAGAGAGCCGATATTTGAACAAAAATCGTATCTCCGCCCCAATCTTCAGGGACCAATTCATATTCTGTCAATTCCTGCATAACGCGATCAGGATTGGCACCTGGTTTGTCTATCTTATTCACAGCGACGATGATTGGCACTCCTGCAGCTTTTGCATGGTTGATTGCTTCGACTGTTTGAGGCATGACACCGTCATCAGCAGCGACAACAATGATGGCTATATCAGTGATGTCAGCACCACGTGCACGCATGGTAGTAAACGCTGCGTGACCAGGTGTGTCTAAGAACGTAATTATTTTACCTTTTTCTTTCACTTGATACGCACCAATATGTTGAGTGATTCCGCCAGCTTCGCCTTCAGTCACTTTAGTTTCACGTAAACTGTCCAATAATGTTGTTTTACCATGGTCAACGTGACCCATAATGGTTACGGTTGGAGGACGAGTCACCATATTTTCTTCTGCAGGTGCTTGTTCAAAGAAAGTATTGAAGTCAGTTAAGTCAACTTTCACTTTTTCTTCCGTTTCAATACCATATTCAGTAGCTAATAATTCAACCGTCTCTTTATCTAATGATTGATTTTGAGTTGCCATAACACCCATCATGAATAATTTTTTGACGATTTCAGCTGGTTCACGATGCAATTTTTTCGCTAATTCAACAATAGTTATGCCATCAGTATACTCTAAAACTTCCGGCAAATCTTTATGCTTACGCGGTGTAGAGGATACTGGGGCCTTTTGATTTCTCTTACCCTTACGTCTTCTTGCACCTGCTGGTCCACCGTGTATACCTCTATGCTGTCTAGAGTTTCGTCTTTTTTTGTTTTCAAAGGATTGTTTTTGCTGTTCATCCGTTGTGCGTTTAGGTAATTCAGGCGCTCCACTTTTATTCTCTTGTGTTGTTGGTTTTTTTGCGGCATGTGATCCGGGTTTTTTATTATTTATATTATTTTGTCCTTTACTATGCTGAGATTGGCTCTCAGTTTTTTTGTTCTGATTCGTTACTGGTGCAGGTCGAGTAGCTTTATCTGCAGATTTTGTCTGCTTATTCTGATGCTGGCTCGTATTGTTTCTGTTATCATCAGATTTTTTGACTTCTTTTGCTGGTTTAGAAGAAGCCGGTTTTTCTTTAGGCACGTTGTTCTGGCTGATTACTTTTTTCAGTTGTTCAACCTCTTTATCTTCCATCGAGGCCATATGACTGCTGAAATCGAATCCCAGATTCTTAGCTTTTTCTAAAACTTCTTTACTAGCCATGTTATTTTCTTTTGCAAATTCGTAGACTCTTTTTTTGCCCATATAATCACCTTCCCATTCTTAATTAGAGCAATTTTTGAAGGGAATGCATAAAACCATCATCCATGAGGGCACATACTGTCCGGTCCTTCCCTAAAGCGTGAGAAATTTCTTCTCGTGTAAATGCTGTTACTAAAGGAACATCATAATACTCACACTTATTCAAAAATTGTTTTTGTGCATTGTCGCTAGCATCAGACGCTAGACAGACTATCTTTGCTTTATTGGATCTTATCGATTGAAGAACTAAACTTTCACCAGAAATCAACTTGCCAGCACGCTGAGTTAATCCTAATAAGTTTAAAGCACGTTCTTTATTGTTCATTCTCAATTTCCATTCTCGCTTTTTTATAATCGATGTATTCCATCAAGTCATCATAGAAAGAATCATCCACTTGTGCATTAAGCGTTTGGTTAAATATTTTTTTATCTTTTGCCTCTTTAACTAATGCGGTATCTAAAGATATATAGGCGCCCCGTCCGTTTTTCTTGCCTGTCGGATCGACTGAGACGTCGCCATCTTTGCTTCTGACAATACGAACCATTTCTTTCTTTGGCTTCATTTCCCTAGAAACGACACATTTCCTCATGGGTATTTTACGCTTTTGCATAATCCCACCCCTTATTCGCTTTATTATAAATTGTTTTCATCCTCCGGAAACGTCTTCTCATCTATTTCTTCCATTGAGGCTTTTGAGGCTTCTTCTTCGCCCATGTCGTCTCTTTTTTCTGCTAACTCAACTAAATCTTCTGCATCATTGGAATCGAGTTCTCCCGCTTGAAAGTCTGTGTCCATTACAGGTTCTTCCGGTTGACTATCCATTTGACTATTGTCTTCGGCTAGTACGGTAGAATCCGCATCATCTGATATATTTTCATCTTGATACTCAACGACTTCAGTTGACTCGTCATCTTCAAACGATGAAGGCGTCTCGATCATTGACTCAAGATCATTCGTCGCATCTGCATCGTCCTCATTTAAAGCTTCAAAGAATGAATCATCTTTCAGTGCGGCTGTTTCCTGTTCAAGAGATGCCATGTCGGATTCTGATTTGATATCAATTTTGAATCCAGTTAGTTTTGCTGCCAAACGGACATTTTGTCCACGTTTACCAATGGCTAACGAAAGTTGATAATCTGGAACGACGATGACACACGAATGTTGATTGTCATCAAACTTAACATCGACGACTTGAGCTGGGTTCAGTGCATTTTTAATGTACACAGAAGGATTTTTGTCCCATTCAACAATATCCATATTCTCACCATTCAATTCATTAACGATGGCTTGAACACGTGAGCCTCTCGGTCCAACACAGGTGCCAACCGGGTCAACATTTTCATCACGAGAAAACACAGCGATTTTGGATCGATCGCCAGCTTCACGCGCAATGGAAACAATTTCCACAATACCATCATAAATCTCAGGAACTTCCTGTTCAAACAGACGTTTGATCAAGTTAGGATGTGTACGACTAACAAAAACTTGTGGTCCTTTAGTTGAATTTTCTACTTTGCTCACATACACTTTGATGCGGTCGTGTGTTTGATACGTTTCATTTTCAATTTGGTCTCGCTTTGACAACACTGCTTCTACTTTACCCAAATTGATGTAAATAAATTTATTGTCTTGTCTTTCAACCGTACCGGTCATCAAATCATCTTCGTATTCAATATACTCGTTATAGATAATTGTGCGTTCGGCTTCTCTCAGTCGCTGCATGATAACCTGCTTAGCTGTTTGAGCGGCAATACGTCCGAAGTTTTTTGGAGTCACTTCAAATTTGATTTTGTCGCCAACTTCATAGGCTTTATTGCGTTCTCTTGCATCTTCTATACTAACTTCTAATTGTGAATCATATACTTCTTCCACAACTTCTTTAACTTGATAAACAGTTACCGTACCTTTTTTTTCATTGAAACTAACTTCAACATTTTGAGAAGTTCCGTAATTACGTTTATAGGCTGAAATAAGGGCAGCTTCCAAAGCATCGATAACGATTTCTTTAGAAATACCTTTTTCTTTTTCTAAAGTTTCAAGAGCAGCTGCTAATTCTTTACTCATATTTTAACTCCTTTTACTCATTCTTAGCGTGTTTTACGTCTGAAAAATCTATAGCTAATCGAGCCTTAGCTATATGTTTTTTTTCGATCTGAATATCTTTGCGTCTAGTTTTATCTTTCACCGTTAAAACAATGTAATCCTCATGCCACTCTTTTAGTTTACCTTCAAAGCTTTTTTCTCCTTGAACTTCACCATGTAGAGCTACGTGGATATATTGATCCACCGCATTTTTTATATCATTATCTGAATGGAGTGGTCTTTCAGCTCCCGGTGAAGAAACTTCAAGGTAGTAAGCATAGGGTATCGGATCAGGTTCAATAGAATCTAATTTTTCTCCTATTTTCTCACTAAACAAGGCACAATCATCAAGACCGACCCCGTTTTCTTTATCGATATATAAACGTAAAAACCAGTTTTTACCTTCTCTTACATATTCGACATCGACCAGCTCATAACCCAATTCTGCTGCAACAGGTTGTGATATTTCTTTAACTTTTTCAACTGTTTTCAATTACACCTTCACTCCTTTCAGACATTAAGCGTCATAATTTACGTTCTAAATAAAGGCTGTGAAAAAGAGTGAGCGGATTCGCTCACTCTTTACTCAGTCTATCTCGCTCGATTCGTTAATAGTGTACCATAGATTCCTATCTACCGCAACTTTGACCCCTTCGAATTAGAGATCAAACAGCGATAGTTGATTTTCATCAGGCAAGCTTTTCAGCGCTCGATTTGTTTCTAAATATTCCATAATTGTTTTTGAGACTTTTCCTCGTCTGGATAAGTCTTCCTTAGATAAGAATGGCCCATCTTTTCTCGCTTCCACGATGGCATTAGCCACGCTTTCGCCTAGTGACGGAATAGCTCTGAACGGAGATAATAAGGTATTTTCCTGAATCAGGAAATTCTTGCCATCCGATTCATCAATATCGACCATCTTAAAGTCATAACCACGTTCAACCATTTCATTTGCTAATTCTAATACTGTAAGCAAATTCTTTTCTTTGGTAGAGGCATCCATACCTTTATCTGTAATTTCCTTCATTCGGCTTTTGATGCCTTCTTTACTCTTACACATCGCTTCTAAATCAAAATCACTTGCTCGAATGGAAAAATATGCAGCGTAATAGTATAGAGGGTGATGCACTTTAAAGTACGCAACACGCAAAGCCATTAATATATAGGCTGCCGCATGGGCTTTAGGAAACATATACTTGATTTTCAGGCAGGAAGCAATGTACCACTCTGGGACATCATTGCTGCGCATCTCTTTTTGCCAGTCATCTGGAATGCCTCGTCCTTTTCTGACATATTCCATAATTTGAAAGGCTAAACCATCTTCCAGGCCTTGATGTTGTAGATAGATCATAATATCATCACGACAACCGATCACTTCTGCCAGTGGGATATTATGCTGTCTAATCAACTCTTCGGCATTGCCCAGCCACACGTCCGTTCCGTGAGATAAGCCTGAAATCTGGAGTAACTCGGCAAATGTTGTTGGGTTCGTTTGTTCCAGCATCTGTCGAACAAAACGTGTCCCAAACTCAGGGACACCAAGTGTTCCCGTTTTGGAATAAATCTGTTCCGCTGTAACGCCTAAGACTTCGGTTCCGCTGAACAGTTTCATGACATCTGGATCATTAACAGGAATATCCAATGGGTCAATACCGGATAAATCCTGCAGCATCCGGATCATACTTGGATCATCGTGCCCAAGTATATCTAGTTTCAATACATTGTCATGAATAGAATGAAAGTCGAAATGCGTTGTCTTCCATTCAGATTCCCGGTCATCAGCCGGATATTGAATAGGGGAAAAGTCATAGACATCCATATAATCAGGAATAACAATGATCCCTCCTGGGTGCTGCCCTGTCGTACGTTTGACGCCTGTCAACCCTTTGGATAGACGGTCGACCTCAGCAGACCGATAACTTAACTGGTGATCCCGTTCATAACCTTTTACATATCCAAAAGCTGTTCGATCTGCAATCGTTCCTATCGTTCCTGCTCGGAAGACATAATCTTCTCCAAATAGTTCTTTAGTATATAAATGGGCTCTTGCCTGATATTCACCCGAAAAGTTCAGATCGATATCCGGCACTTTATCGCCGTTAAATCCTAAAAATGTTTCGAACGGGATATCCTGACCGTCCCTATATAATGGGGCTGCACACTTCGGACATTTTTTTTCTGGCAAATCAAATCCTGAGCCAATTTCTCCGTTAGTGAAGAATTCTGAGTGCTGACATTCTATACAGCGGTAATGCGGCGGCATAGGGTTGACCTCGGTGATTCCTGTCATTGTCGCAACAAAACTGGACCCAACCGAACCCCGGGAACCGACTAAGTAGCCGTCTTCGAGACTCTTATGCACCAGCTTTTGTGAAATGAGATAAATCACCGAGAATCCATTCCCTATAATACTGTCCAGTTCTTTTTCCATGCGCGCTTCGATTATTTCCGGTAAGGGGTTGCCGTATAATTCATAAGCTTTATCATAGCTCATTTTACGGATCTCTTCCTCAGCGCCTTCCATTTTGGGCGTATACAAGTCTTGTTTGACCGGTGTGATATCATCGGCAATACTGTCAACCAGTTCGTTCGGGTTTTTAATAACAACTTCTTCAGCCGTTTCATCACCTAAAAAGGCTAAACTCTCCATCATTTCATCCGTGGTACGGAAATAGACCGGAGGATTTTTGTGCTTACTGACATGGGACTTGTTCTGCGTCTCCAGTAATATATCACGGTAAACCCCGTCTTCGGGATGAATAAAATGAACGTTCCCGGTCGCTATTACTTTCTTGTTCAGTTCTTTACCGAGTTTCACTATATTCTCTATGATGTCTTCTAAATCATCTTTATTCCTGACTAATTCCCGATTAATTAGATCCTGATAAGCTTCTTTAGGCATAATTTCCAGATAATCATAGTAGGAAGCTTTTTTCTTAGCCTCTTCATACCCTCTTTGCATCATGGCCTCAAAGACTTCTCCTTGAGCACACCCGGATGCGATAATCAATCCTTCGCGATACTTATCAAGAAATGATCGAGGAACGCGTGGGACACGGTAAAAATAGTCGACTAATGACCCTGAAATAAGCTTGAACAAATTCTTTAATCCCGCTTGGTCTTTTGCCCATATCGTAACGTGACTTGGTCTAGACTTTTTATACGCGTCTCCGCCGCCCATATACTTGTTTAGTTCATTATGACGTTGAATGTTATATTCCTTTTTGGCTTTCTTTATGAATATCCACAGTAAACGGCCCGTCGTTTGCGAGTCATAAATAGCTCTATGGTGCTGTTCCAAATTCACTTTGAAACGTTTAGCCAACGTATTCAACCGATGGCTCTTAAACGTTGGATTAATGAAACGTGAAAATTCCAGAGTATCAATGACTGGTTTATCAGACATGGCCATCTCATGCTTTTTATAGGACGTGTTTAAAAAACCCATATCAAAGATAGCATTGTGAGCGACTAAAATACCGCCATCTGAAAACGACTTGAACCGTTCAAGCACTTCTTTTTCTGATTTGGATCCACGAACCATTTCATCAGTGATCCCCGTTAAGTTTATCGTTGTATCAGACAAGCGATGACCTGGATCGATAAATTCCTGAAACTCTTCCACGACGTTACCTTTATGCATTTTAACTGCGGCTAATTCAATGATGTTGTCATAGATAGCCGAAAGTCCTGTTGTTTCTACGTCAAAGACCACATAAGTTGCATCATCCAAGCTTTCTTCGGATTCATTGTAAGCAATCGGGACTCCATCATCAACGAGATTGGCTTCTACACCATAGATGATCTTGACGTTGTTTTTCTTGCCGGCAGCATGTGCTTCCGGATAGGATTGAGCCACACCATGATCGGTGATGGCGATGGCTTTGTGTCCCCACTTAGCTGCCTGTTCAACCAGATCTGTAGCATTTGGGGTGGCGTCCATTTGGCTCATGTTCGTATGTGCGTGAAGTTCTACTCGTTTATTATCGTCGGGGTAGGTGTCTTTTCGTTCCGCATGATAAGTTTGAGTGATGTCTTGAACGTTCATGACAAGGTCGCGCATGAACGTGTCTTCTTGAATGCTCCCTCTAACTTTCAGCCAGGTTCCCGGTTTCACCCGTTCAAACATGGCTTCATCCTGTTCGTTATTGGAAAATCGTTTGCATGAGAACGACGACGAATAGTCCGTTATCTTGAAAATCAACAATTTCCTTCCCGAACGCAGCTCTCTAACTTCTGAATCAAAAACATAACCTTCGAGTGTGACGCGTCGCTCTTCTTCTTCAATCAAAAGCATTTGCTTGATTTCTTCATTGGCCGGAATGGGTCTGCCTAACTTGACCGGACCCTCCGCTTTCATTTCTTTCTTATCCTCTTTTTTCTTTTCAGCTTTTTCTGCTATCCTAGTATACTCCTGGGCAAGAATTTCATCGTCTTCTTCTTTTTGAAGTTTAAATTCTTCCATGCTTTTCTCGTGTGCATGCGAATCAACCACGGGCATGATTTTAAATTGCGCTGGAAAGCCTAGTTGATGATAACTTTGAGATATTTTTGGTAGAAAATCGGTTTCGTATTTTTCTTTGGCTAGCTCCTGATCAATTAAAAACATCCACTGATTACCTTCTTTAGTCGGGTAACTCTCAGCTAGCATCCTATTGCAAATAGGCGAATCCACGCCACTAAGGTGACAAGCATAATTCCAATAGTCTTTCACTTTTTCTTCTGTGACCACGGGATTTTCCGCATGAATAGACAATTCTATTTCAGACAAAACCTCAAATGATGACTTCAAAGCATTTTTCAAAGAAAGAAATAAAGGAAATGGAAGTACGTTGGTCAATTTCAATGTGATATGCCATTTTCTTTTTTTCTTATACACAGTAACTGATTCTACTTCCCCACCTTCTAGCCATTCCGCTTCCTCAAGTGATGGAGAGAAACCTATTTGTTTCAAGAGAGTTTGAAATAATTCTGATTTGCTTAAACTCACATTCAATCCTTCTTTCTAAATTCTTAGCTACCTCAACATAATAGCACAGAAAACTGAGACATAGAATGCCTCAGTTTTTGTCTTTATTATGCTGGACCGTGGTTTATCGTCAATATTTCTATTGTGTGGAAAACATCAGCCACTTTACTTTCAACCATTTCGCCAGTTTTTCTTATCGTCACTTCTACTGTACCTTCGGCAGCTTTTTTGCCTACGGTGATTTGTACGGGAATCCCTATTAATTCAGCATCAGTAAATTTAACACCCGGTCGTTCTTTTCTATCATCGATCAGTACTGTGTAGCCACGTTCCTGGAACTGTTTGTATAATTGATTAGCCAGTCCAAGCTGTTCTTCATTTTTCACTTGAACGGGGATGATATGAACATCAAATGGTGCCACTGATGAAGGCCATACCAGACCCTTTTCATCCGCATACTGTTCTGAAATAGCTGAAAGGAGACGACTCACTCCAATGCCATAGCTTCCCATAATAACGGAGGTTTGTCTGCCATTATTATCTAGTACGGTCGCGTTCATTGCATCACTGTATCGAGTACCTAGTTTAAAGATATGTCCTATTTCAATACCTTTAGTGAAACAGAGATTTCCCTGATTATCAGGAGTTGGATCTCCTTCTTTAACGATGCGGATATCCGCATACGTATCGACGGTGAAATCTCTGTCAGGATTAACATTCATATAATGTTTGTGCTCTTTATTTGCGCCTGTTACACCGTTAACGATGTCTTGCACATGTAAATCGGCTATTACTTTGACATCCCCGCTCAAACCGACTGGTCCGACATATCCAGGATACGTGTTGAATTTCGTTTCAATCTCTTCTTCTGTTGCTGGTTCGACGTCTTCTACATTAAGTGCAATTCTAAGTTTGACCTCATTGACTTCTTGATCTCCACGAACGATGGCTAATACAGGAGTTTCTTTATCAGCCATATACAAGACACTCTTGAGTAGTTTTTTCTTGTTCACTCCCAGGAAGTCCGAAACCTCTTCAATTGTTTTTTTGTCAGGTGTATCGACTTCTTTAAGACCTAGTTGTACATCTGTTTTCGGTGATTGTTTGTAGTAGCTTGCCGCCATTTCTAAATTAGCTGCATAATCCGTTGAATCAGAATAAACGACCGTGTCTTCACCCGCATCGGCTAAGGCCATAAATTCAATGGAATCTTTTCCACCCATGGCACCTGCATCCCCGATGATTGCTCTGAAATCCAAGCCCATTCTTTTAAAGGCGTTAGTGTACGCTTGGGCAATGGCATCGTAGGATTCATCTAAACTTTCATAACTATCATGAAAAGTATACGCATCCTTCATGATGAATTCCCTACCTCTCATCAAACCAAAACGCGGTCTTTTTTCATCACGGTACTTGGTTTGGAACTGATACAAGAGTAAGGGTAATTTTTTATATGACTTTATGTCTTCACTAATTAATTTAGCAAATGTCTCTTCATGTGTTGGGCCTAAAATAAAATCCCGTTCATGTCTGTCTTGCAATTTTATGAGGTCTTCACCATATGTCTCATAACGTCCTGATTCTTTCCATAAATCGGCAGGAAGTAAAGATGGAAGTAACATCTCAGATCCATCTATTGCATCAAGCTCTTCTCGGATGATCGTCTTGACTTTCTCCAGCACGCGATTTGCCAAGGGGAGGTAGGTATATATGCCGGCTGATAATTGACGGATATACCCTGCTCGGAGTAGTAATTGATGACTGATGACTTCTGCATCACTTGGTACGTCTCTTAATGTAGGTGCAAATAATTTTGACTGCTTCATTATTAACTGATATCTCCTTCGATGATTAATTTAAAAAGAATGTTTGTATATCATTCCACGTGACTAATAACATGAGAATGAGCAAAAATAGAACGCCGATTAAAGTGATATAGCCTTCTTTTTCTTGACTTAGTGGTTTCTTACGTATACCTTCAATGATATTTAATAACAGCTTCCCACCATCCAAAGCTGGGATAGGCAGCAAGTTCATGATTCCCAAGTTGACACTCAGAAATCCTAGCCAGCTGATCAAACCGATGGCTCCTGCTTGAACAACTGCTTCTGTCGTCGCGTAAATGGCGACCGGTCCACCTAACTGATCGACACTAAATCCTCCTGTAAAGAAAGAAGCGAGCAGTGTAAAGATCTGGCTTGTAATGAACACTGTTTCGGTGAAGCCATAGGTCAATTTCGCTCCCAGACTTTCATCGATATAAGCTTGTATTCCGATTCTGCCCACTGTGGTCCCATTTACTTCTTCAGCAGACGGTTCTATGGTTTCTTCATAAACAGCGCCGTCTTGCGACTCCAGTCTGAAAGTAAGGTCTTCATTGGGATTCTCTTGGATGATCATGACCATGTCATTCCAGGAATCGACTTCCTGTTCATCGATCGCCAGTACTCTGTCTCCTGTTTCGATGTCAGCCACTGCTGCGGGTGTATCCTCCGCTATGTCCCCGATTCTAGCTTCTTGAGAACGGACGCCTCCTTGAACAAACGCTAAAAGCGTAAAAGCAAGGATAGCCAGTATAAAATTGTTTAACGGGCCGGCAAAATTTGTGAGCATGCGGTTTGGTAATGATGCACTTTGGAACTGTCGGTCTTTAGGTGCTATTTGCAGGACTGTTCCGTCTTTTTCAACCAGCAAGGCATTACGTTTCACACTGAATGTTGTTTCTTCTGTGTCCATACCTACACGGCCGGTTAAATACATTTTTTCATCAAAATCAAATGATGAAACTTCTACAGGGATCGTATCAACCGTTGCATCTGATGCTTGTATGTCTATCTGTTCAACGTCCTCGTTTTCATCGAGCGTTAGTTGAACAGCCATACCCGGCCTTAAATCGGCTTCTTCCTCATAGCCGGCCATTCTGACGTAACCGCCTACGGGTAACATGCGAATAGTGTAAGTCGTTTCTCCCTTACGGTGATAAAATAGTTTAGGACCAAATCCTATAGAGAATTCTCGAACCAATATACCCGCACGTTTAGCAAAGTAAAAATGGCCGAACTCATGTACGACAACGATAATGCCGAAAACTAAAATGAATGCTAAAATATTTTGAATCATATCAAAACTCCTTTATAAATCATACGATGCCCAATATAAACAACAGGTTTAAAACAAGAAGCAAACTGTCGAAACGATCTAGGACGCCTCCGTGTCCAGGCAATAATTTCCCTGAGTCTTTTGTATGGTACTCTCTTTTTATCTTTGATTCAAGCAAATCTCCAATTTGTCCGGTTATGGAAATAATGATCACTAATAAAAAATTAGCAAACAGGGAATCCGATTGTGGGAAATAAAACAAATAAACAAAGGCTAAAGCCGACGCTAAAATTGTGCCTCCTATAGATCCCTCAATCGTTTTATTCGGAGAAATGTTCGGTGCCAATTTTGTTTTCCCTATTTTTCTTCCAATCAGGTATGCACCTGTATCCGTTGCCCAAATGACTAACAAAACTAAAATAAGCAAAGGTAGATTACTGAATCTCAATGAAACAAACGAATAGAATCCAATGCCTATATAGGTCATAATCAGAGTGATTTCTCCTATATCCTGTGTTGTCAGTCGAGTAAAGGCTATAGAATATAAAAAGAGCAGGATCATAACTAAACTTATAGTTCGTGTAAAGACTTCAACCGCAAAAAGAACTGGGAAATAAACGGATAAAACCATCAAGGCCACTCCTATTAATGACAGGAGTGCTGGTACTGATGTTATGGTTATTTTTTTCATTTTATGAAATTCTGCAAGGCCAATAACAGCTAAAGACGTCATCACAATGGCCAATGGCCACGAGCCTATCAAAATTATTGGTATAAATAGTACTAGTGCTATAATGGCTGTCAGTATTCTAGTCAACATATCCTATCCTCAGCTTTCTGTATATTAAACGGCTCCGTATCGTCGCCGTCTTTTCTGATATTCTGCGATAGCACCATCAAAAACTTCTCCATCGAAATCGGGCCATAATAAATCCGTAAAATAAAATTCACTATAAGCATTTTGCCATAGTAAAAAGTTACTTAATCGTTTTTCCCCACTACTTCTTACGAGTAGATCAACCTCATGATAAGGGGCTATCGAACGTGTAAATAAATGTTCTTCTATGAGTTCTTCTGTTATATCATCACATGAAATTTCATTATTTAATACTTTCTTGCAAAGAACTTGTGTGGCTTTAGTGATCTCAGCCCGCCCGCCGTAATTAAAAGCGAAGTTCAACACCATACCCGTGTTTTCTTTCGTCTGATCCATTGCTTTGTTGATCGCTTTTTTCGTAGATTTTGGGACTTTATCTTCAAAGCCTATCATATTCACTTTAACATTCTTTTCTTGAAGTTCAGGTACAAACCGGTCAAAAAAGAGAATGGGTAATTGCATCAAAAAATGGACTTCTTGAGGAGGTCGTTTCCAGTTTTCTGTAGAAAAAGCATACAAGGTGAGGACTTTCACCCCTCTCTCGCTTGCTCGCATCGTCACTCTACGAATAGCTTCCATGCCTTCTTCGTGTCCAAACTTTCTTGCTTTCCCTTGTTTCTCAGCCCATCGTCCATTCCCGTCCATAATGATGGCTACGTGATTGGGACTATTATTTTCTTGTTCATTCATATTAGCCGGTGTTTAAGCTACACCTTACCCTCCTAAAGTCTGCGACATCTCTTCTATTGTAGTGAAAATATGCATCAATTGCCATAACAATTCCCTATTATAAAAAAATAGTCAAACCAATATAGTTTATCACTTACTGCTTATTTGCTATACTGTATGTATAATTAGTATCATTTATTAAAGATTATTGAGGGAGGAACGCCCACGTGAGACGTTTACGAAAGTATATCATAAGTATTGTTGTGACAACAATCGTCACCAAACTTGTTAATAAATACATTATAGATAAACTTTAATGTTTTCCTAAGAAAAAGGAGAGTAGCTCATAAACTTAGAGAATGATACCTCAAAGAGGCATTCTGTTAAGTTTCCCTGTGCTACTCTCCTTACTTTTTAACCTTCTATAATTTCTTTCTCTTTTTCTTCAGACAATTTATCGACAGCTTTAACACTGGCGTCTGTCAATTTTTGAACTTCCTCTTCGTACTCACGCAAATCATCTTCAGTCAAGTCTCCGGCTTTTTCAGCTTTTTTAAGTGCGTCCATTTCATCACGACGAATGTTTCTGATCGCGACTTTAGCATTCTCAGCTTCTTTACCTACTTGTTTTGCAATGTCCTTACGTCGTTCTGCCGTTAACGCGGGAACGATCAAGCGAATAACATTGCCATCATTTGAAGGTGGAATACCAACGTCAGACTGATTGATGGCTTTTTCTATGTTACCCAAAGCACTCTTATCGTAAGGTGTGATAAGCAATACACGGGCTTCCGGTACTGAAATCTGTGCTATCTGATTCAAAGGCGTTGGTGCACCATAATAATCAATACTTACTCGATTCAACAAACTTGGATTAGCACGACCGGCTCTGATAGTGCCTAACTCTCTCAAATAAGACTGTTCCGCTTTCTTCATTCTTTCACGTGTTTCTTTTAAGATTGCTTCCGTCATAATTTGCTCCTCCTGACAGTTGTTCCTATTGCTTCGCCTAGAACAACACGTTTAATGTTTCCAGTTTCATTCAATTTAAATACTACTAGAGGGATATCGTTATCCATGCTCAATGATGAGGCAGTCGTATCCATGACTTGCAGTGAATTATTGATAATATCTAAATAAGTCAACTCATCATATTTAATGGCATCTTCATAAATGTTAGGATCAGAAGAATAAATACCATCAACATTGTTTTTTGCCATCATGATAACATCTGCCTGCATTTCCGCAGCTCTCAGCGCAGCCGTTGTATCTGTGGAGAAATACGGACTACCTGTACCCCCAGCAAAGATGACCACTCTACCTTTTTCTAGGTGTCTGATTGCTCTTCTTCTGATATAAGGTTCAGCAACTTGACGCATCTCGATCGACGTTTGTACTCGAGTAGGGACCCCTATGTTTTCTAATGAGTCTTGCAAAGCTAACCCATTCATAATGGTTGCAATCATACCCATATAATCTGCTTGAGCACGTTCCATACCCATCTCTGCGCCAACATGACCGCGCCAAATAT
>NZ_JAWOBT010000033.1:0-7228 GCF_046484155.1 Alkalibacterium sp. | reverse complement strand
ATACACCAATTTCTTCAGAAAGACTGTTCAGTGTTTTAGTGACGACCTCTCCGCCTAAGACTAAAAGATGATCAGCGATCAAAGTTTCGGTATCATTGAAATTTTTTTTTCGTGGGAACAATAATTGTTCCAAGTAATTATGAGCCATAAGTTGATCTCCTTCTATAATGTGGTGCTGATTTATATGGTTCTCCGTGTAAGCGTATACGATGGTGTAAATAAATTATACTACAAATATAAAAAATAAAAAATGTTTTTTATTGTAAGCATTTACAAAAAATATTTTTTTGTGTATACTAACAACATATTAACAAAAGGAGGAATAAATTTGAAAATTGGAATCATAGGTTTAGGTAAAATGGGAATGAACCTTTTACTGAACTTAAGAGATAGTGACATCGATTGCTTTGGGTATGATATGTCAGATGAAACAAGGGGAAAAGGAAAAGAAAGCGGGCTGAACATAGCCGACTCACTTGGGGATCTGTTTGACTCCCTAGGCGACAGAAAAGTAATTTTATTGAGTACACCAGCAGGAAAAATAACTAATAATTTGATAAAAGAATTAAGCGGACTACTGAATCCTAACGATATCTTGATCGATAGTGGCAACTCGAATTTCAATGAAAGTATTGAAAATTATAATACGGCCAAAAAAATGGGGATAGGTTTCCTGGATTGTGGAACTTCTGGAGGGATGGACGGAGCACGTAATGGAACTTGTTTAATGATCGGGGGTGATAAAGAAGTCTTTGATGAAGTGGAGGGGATCTTTGAAAAAATTTCATGCGAAAAAGGGTACTTATATACTGGTGAAGCAGGCAGCGGACATTATCTGAAAATGATCCATAATGGAATCGAGTATGGGATGATGCAAGCGATTGGAGAAGGTTTCGATATATTGGAAGCCAGCCAATTCGAATTTGACAATGAAAAAGTTGCCTCGGTTTGGAATAACGGGTCTGTTATTCGTTCTTGGTTGATCGAATTAATAGAAGAAAGTTTTTCCAGCGATCCAAAATTACACAACATAAAAGGAATCGTAGATGCTAGCGGAGAAGGTAAATGGACGATCGAAGAAGCCTTACGTCTGAATATTCCGGTACCTGCAATTTCAAGTGCCTTATTCGCTAGAAACGAAACAAAGATCAATGACAGTTTTTCTGCAAAAGTGGTAGCAAGCATGCGCCATGGTTTTGGTGGACATAACGTCACCGAAAGGTAGGGAGGTAAGTAAGTGAATAATAGAGTAGCGATTGTAAATTCGAGCAGCTTTGGGAAAATCTTTCCTGAACATCTTGAAAGATTAAAGGATTTAGGCGAAGTAAAGTCATTCAATTTTGATAGCGGTATCAGAGGTGAAGAGCTGGCTAAAGAACTACAAGGATACAATATGATCATTGCTAGCGTAACCCCATTTTTCACCAAAGATTTTTTTGAAAACAAAGACGAATTAAAGCTCATAACACGACATGGGATAGGCTATAATAATATAGATTTAGAGGCAGCAAAAACGCACAATACCATAGTGAGCATTGTCCCGCCGCTGATCGAGAGAGATGCGGTCGCTGAAAATAATATCACAAACTTAGTAACTGTTATGCGGCGAACAAATGAATCTTACAAATATGTTCTCGAAGATAAATGGGAAGAACGAGCTAAGTTTATCGGAAGAGGTTTGAGCGGGAAAACAGTCGGTGTGATCGGAGTAGGCAATATCGGGAGCCGAGTTTCTGAGATTCTTCGCTACGGTTTCAGATGTGACGTGTTAGGTTATGATCCTAACAAGAACGAACTGGACCTGGAAGTATTTGGCGCAAGAAAAGTGGATTTTGATACTTTGCTGAAAGAGTCGGATATCATCTGTTTATGTGCTAGTCTCAATGAAGCTAATTATCATATGATATCAACCAAAGAACTGGAAAAAATGAAAGATAATGTTTATATTTCTAATACCGCTCGTGGAGCATTGGTGGATGAAGAAGCCCTGATAAAAGCAATTGAATCTAAAAAGGTAGCAGGGTTTACGACCGATGTGCTCGAGGTTGAACCAGGAAGAGCTGACCACGATTATTTGAAATATGATAATATCATCGTTACGCCGCATACTTCGGCCTATACGATGGAATGCCTTGAAGGAATGGGAGAAAAGTGTGTTGCCGATTGCGAAGCCGTTTTAAGCAATCAGATCCCTCATTATTCTGTACAAAGTGAAATTTTGAACGGAGTAACATAAGGTGAATATGGATTTAAGCGTAAAAGTCGGTCCTCAGTTTTATAAATATCACGAAGATGCCTTCAGTTTGATACCGGCTATTCTAAGTGAATATAAACCGAAAAGGATACTGATCGTTCACGGTACTCTTTCTTGGATCAAGGCCAAACCATTTTTACAAGATATCTTTTCAGATCAATATGAATGGTTCTTTGAAAAGTATAGCGGAGAATGCAGTTACTCAGAAGGTGAAAGGATAGCTGCGCTTATCGATGCTAATATGATCGATTTTGTGATCGGAGTAGGAGGAGGGAAATTAGCTGATTTAACATTATACATATGTCATTTGGCTAACGTACCTTTCGGGATCATTCCCACACTCGCGAGTAATTGCGCATCATGGACACCATTATCTGTTATGTATAAGGAAAATGGGCTGGCAGAGGGGAAAACAGAACATGTTAATAGACAAGCTGTATTTCTGATGGTTAATCCTCAGCTTGTTATCGACTCACCAGTAGAATATTATGTAGCGGGGATTGCAGATACTCTTGCAAAGTGGTATGAATCAGATATGATTTTGGAGCAAAAAGAATTTTTGGATGCTCCATTTACCAGTATGGCCAGGAGTGCTGCATTGATATGCAAAAACACGATTTTAGAAAAATCCAGTATCGCTATCGAGGACATGAAAAAAGGATTTGTCTCCAATGAATTTTTGCAAGTGTCTGAAATAATAATAGGGATAGCAGGATTGGTAGGAGGATTAGGAGACAAATATGCAAGAAATACTGTAGCGCATTCTATGCATGATGCACTGTCTGCTTCATTGCCCGAATTACACAAATTCTTACATGGGGAAAAAGTAGCTTATGGCATTTTCTTTCAATTAGCTCTCGAAGAAAAATGGGAAATGATCGATGAATTGATCCCATTTTATAATGATTTAAATTTACCAAAATCTTTAACTGAAATGGATGCTTATCCATTGTCAGAAGAAAAACAAAAAGAAATTATTTGTTTAACGAATAAAAAGAAAAAAGTGCACTTATTACCAATTGAAGTAAACGAAGAGAGATTAAGCAAGGCAATGATCGATTTAGAAAATTATATCAATAAGTGAGGAGATAAAAAGCTATGGATACTTTAACAATTTGGCAAAGTTTAGCAATCGCTTTATGGGTGGGAGCCGTAATGTCTCGTTCTTTCTTAGGAGGAGCAACACTGATGTTACGCTTCTCTCCATTGATGACTGGATTAGTCGTCGGGATCGTAATGGGGAACGTCGCACAAGCAATGATAGTAACTGCCGCTATTCAATTAATATATATGGGAGTTTTTTCACCGGGAGGCACAATGCCATCAGAACCTTCAATCGCAGCAGGGATTGCAGTTCCTGTAGCATTACTCGGTAATTTGGAACCTGAAGCAGCAATCGCAATTGCCGTACCAGTAGGATTGTTAGGATCGTACTTGTATCAATTCAGATTTTTCCTTAATACCTTTATCGGGAAAGATACGGATAGAGCCGTTGCAAAATTAGACCATGCCGGGATTACCAGATCCGTTATCATTTACCCAACTATTGCGTCATTTATACTATTCGTACCATTAGTATTTGTTGCATTGTTCTGGGGAGCACCAGTCATTGCTCAGGCAATTTCTGCTTTAGAAGGAACAGTCGTACTGCATATTCTAGAGGTTGTAGGTGGAGGATTAGCTGCCATCGGTATTGCCACTACTATTTATGTAATCGGACGTAAAGAGTATCTCGTTTTCTTCCTGGGTGCTTACTTTATGAGTGTTATTTTCGCAGGTTTAGGAGTAACAATGGTTACTTATGCAATTGTAGGTACGTTGATTGCAGCCGTGTTTGTATTAGCAAAAAGCAATAACAATCCAGTACCGGCTACAAATAACTCTACAACAAATGAATACGATGATGATGGCGACGATTTCTAATTTAACTTAGGAGAGGATGAAAAAAATGACAACTAATCAAACAGTATTATCAAAAGCAACTAATGCACCAGAAGAAATCACTCAAAAGGATGTTTCAAAAGCCTACTTACGGTGGCACTTTGCAAACGAGATCCCCCATTCTTTTGAAAGGTATTTAGCGCCATCGTTACTGTGGGCAATGATGCCGGTATTAAGAAAACTATACAAAGATGATGATCAGCTAAGAAGCGCGTATGAGAGACAATTACTCTTTTTCAACACTCAGTTAACTTGGGGTGGAGGAGTCATCACCGGCTTAATGTCATCTATGGAACAAGACCGTGCGAACCAGGAACATCAAGAAACAGCTATTACGATGACTGATGATTTAATGTATAACACTAAAGCTGGTTTAATGGGAGCTTTAGCAGGTATTGGAGATTCGATCGACTCAGGTACGATCCAATATATCTTTATTGCCATTGCGATACCTTGGGCTCAAAGCGGGAACCCACTTGGAGCACTGTTTCCGTTTATCGGTTTTGCACTGTATCAGGTCATGATAGGTTTGTTCTTTGCACGACAAGGATTCTCTACAGGTAGAAGTGCTTCTAGTTTAATGGAAAGTGCCGGAGTTCAAAATGCGATAGAATTATTATCTATCCTTGGATTGTTTATGATGGGTATCTTAGCGGCTAGCTATATAAAAGTATCTTCTTCTCTCGCCTTTGAAATTTCGGGACGGCCATTTGTCCTCCAGGAAACATTGGATTCGATCATTCCAGGAATATTACCATTAGCAGTTGTTTTAGGCATTTATTACTATTATAGTAAGAAGGGCTTAAAAGTAACTCGTGCACTATTATGGTTGACAGGAATCTTAATTGTTCTTGCTGGAGTAGGTATTTTATAAATTTTGATTATTCATTACAGAGAGGATTAGGATAAAAATATGGGTGAAGTAAACTTAGCTCGCGTAGACGAACGATTGATCCATGGTCAAGTAATGGTCACTTTATCTAAAAGAAATAATGTTAACTCGATTTTTGTTGTAGATGACATTGTAGCTAACGATAAATTCATGAAAAGTCTTTACAAGAGTGCAGGAAGTCGTACGGGTCAGAAAACAGTAGTGATGACAATGGACAAATGCAAATTTTATTGGGATGAATTTGCATTCAAACAATATAGTAGCATTCTTATTGCTAAAACAGTCGACGCAATGTACGAACTAGTTAAATATGGCGTTCCAATGAAGGAAATCAACATTGGAGGAATCGCTCAAAAAAATCCGGAAAAAGATATTCTAGTGACCAAATCCGTTTATTTAAATAAAGAAGATGCGTTAAAATTAAAAGAATTAAGTGAAGGACATGGAGTAGAGAATATTTATTTCCAAGCTACGCCATCTTCACCAAAAACAAGTTTGAAAGATGTATTAGCAAAATTCGATCTATAAAGGTTTAAAAAGGATGGTAGTCATGAATCGTGATGAATTATTGAAAGACTGGTATGTTAGGTATAATTTTATCTTGGGGGCTAGACGAACAGCTAAGCAAAAAGAAAGATTTCTAAAGAGTATGTTATATGACTTGAATGTAATGGATAGAAAAGCCAAATTGCATGAATTTGGCAGCAATAACCAAGGTAAAAATATTTATATTGGAAATATAAAGAACGCAAAAAAAGTGATTTGTACCTATTATGATACCCCGATTTTTCAGCACGATTCTTATCATTTAGCCGATTATGAATTGAATAAAAAAAATACGCTAAAAACGATGGTTCTCCATTCAACAATTTTTTTGATAATTGGCTTAGCCTTTACCTTTTTAATAGGCATCCCGATTTATCAAGCCAATGAGCTTTTGTCACTGCCTTCAATTCTGGTTTCTCTGTTTCTTATGATTTATTTTATCATCCTTAAAAAGATTTCGACCGGGTTGTCTTCGAAACTCAATTTGGTTAGAAACACATCATCTTTATTATTGATGCTTCAATTTATGAGTAAACATAGAGATAAAGACACTGCTTTTGCTTTTTTGGACGCAGGCACATATAATCACGCTGGATTGAATGAGTTGAGGGAAAACTGTCGTGGGAAAATTTATTTATTGGATAGTGTCGGAGCGGATAAACCTTTATATCAAATAAGCGATAATGAGCGAATGTTCGTTGCTGAGAGTCGCGTTGAACAAGTGAAGCAAAATCTGTTTGATCACTCGGATATCTTGATTTTAACCAGTATGGAAAAAATCAATCAATCTTTTCAATTAGATAAAAGAAGTCTCAAAAAGAAAAATGTGGATGAACATAATATGAATGCTACTTTTGACTTTTTAGAAAAATTAGTAGGGAGGAAAACATAAGTGATCGGAATTGTTATTGCTACTCATGGGAAATTAAGTAACGGTGTAATCGATGCTGCTGAATTAATAATAGGAGGCACCGATGATATTCAAGCAATAAATTTAGTGCACGGAGATGACGTGACTAAATTACAAGAAAAATTAACGGTGTCAATCAATAAAGTTAATGATGATGATGGGGTCATTATTTTCACGGATTTAGCTGGAGCCAGCCCTTATAACCAAGCTACTCTTGCAGTTCGCTCCCTATCGGAAAGTATTCAAAAAAAGGTTTTTGTTATCACGGGTGTAAACCTGCCGATGTTGCTTGAAGCGATCAATCAACAAATGATTGATGCTTCTGTGGAAGAGGCTGTAGATGCAATAGTGAATACAGCTAAGCAGAGTGTCCTGGTGTGGTCTCAAAGTGATGAAGCAGACGATTCAGAGGAAGAAGAAGAGTTTTAGTCATACTCTAATATATCTGATGGAAAGCTAGGGGAAACCCTAGCTTTTTTTGTAAATCTATTTTATTTTTCAAGGAGGACTGTGGTATGTATAATGCGCATGATAAATACAAATTGAAAAAAGTGATAAATGCAAATGGGAAAATGACGATTTTAGGTGCCTCAATATATGCCAGTGAAGCAATTGAAGCTCAAGTTTTTGGTGGAGAACATTTTTTTACTGCAATAGATGAGGTGCCATCTTGCAGAAGGAGGGT
>NZ_JAWOBT010000127.1:0-3240 GCF_046484155.1 Alkalibacterium sp. | reverse complement strand
TTGAAAACCTGACGCAGGGTGTAGGATCTGATGATATTAAAGATGAATTTGGAAAAATACTTGGCCGTTTCGACCCGGAATATAACCGCATTTCACTCGAAAGCACCGATGCAGCTTATATAACTCAAAAAAGAGTTCTTGAAAAGAATGCTTCTGGTGCTGTTGAGCTTTCGAAACTATACAGGTCCAATCAGGATGCAATTGAACTGCAGTTTAAACTTAATCATGATCTTTACAAAGGCTATGAAACTGAAGAAGATTTTATTCTTGCATATCCCTTTGTGCCTTACCAGTTCAGGCTTATATCAAACGTTTTTGAATCGTTCCAGAACCGGGGGTATGTCATTAAGGAAGTTAAGGACAATGAGAGATCAATTTTAGGAATTACGCACTATACTGCAAAAGTTTATGCCTCGGAAAAGGAAGTAGGTCAGTTTGTCCCATTCGATGCCTTTTTTAATAACCAGTTTACTTCAAATCTTCAGCATGCTGGCTCAAGGGCTATAGACCCGGCGCTTTCTCTTGACTATGTTAAGAATAACGAGTTTGCTGCAAGAATTGTAAAAACACTTTTTCTTGTCTCAAACCTCTCTGATAAAGTGCAGCAAACATTTCCTCCTAATGTGGATAATCTTGTTATTCTTATTATGAAAAAGGTTGACGAGAACAGACTTGAGCTGCAGCAAAAAGTAGGGGAAGTTCTTGATAACCTTATAAAGGAAAGTATCATCCGAGAAGAGGATGGTAATTACTATTTCTTTAATGAGGATGAGATTGATGTTACTAACGAAATAAAAAACACTGTTCCAGGATTTGATAAGAAGCTCGAAGAACTTGGCAAATTGGTATTACCATCTCTTAATGCGTCGAAGAAATTCAGCTTCAGGAATAATGACTTTAGTATCAGTCTTTTTGTTGATGAAAAGAACTTTTTTAGAGGTAGCGATGCAGAAGTCCGGCTCAATTTATTTGATAACAAAAAGCCAGCGGAAATTGCTCTCGGGAATAGAAATGACACATTGGTGTTTTGCTTAAATACATGGTATAATTCTGATAATGAATTTAAGAGGGATTTTGATAGATATATAAAAACAGTTGATTACCTGATCCGTAATTCCGATTATGCTACAGGCCAGAGGCGGGAGACACTGGATAATTTCAGGACAAGGAATAATACTCTTAAAGATCAGCTTGAGAAAAAGCTAAAAGAAGAATTCTTGAGTTGCGATATGGTATCAGGAGCATCAGTTATTGATGCTTCCAGAATCACAGGGTCAATACCCCGGGAAAAATATAACCGAGCATTAGATCTTCACTTCAGTCATATCTATAAGCATATAGAGCTTTCTGAAAGTTATGTAAATACTGCCTCTGCTTTAAGACAAAAACTTTCAGCAGACTCATCACAAACATCATTTGATACAACACCTACTGAAGCCGAAGGTTTAATTAATGACTTTATAAGCTCCAGTGGCAACGAGATTACTGTTTCGGGAGACGCCGCGAAATATCCAGGTAAAGTCCATCTGATAGCCGGAGCGTTTCATGATGCGGTCAATGCCGTCAATGCTGCCAAAACCTACATCGATCCCCAGGCTAATGCGATGGGGACCGTATCGACCTATGCCGATAAACTGAAACCAAAAGCGGCGACAGTCTGGAAACGATATGAAAAAGAATAAAAATCACACTATAATGGAGGAACAAAAGATGACCAAGCTAAAATTGACGACATACTTAGGGTTCGTTACCGCTTCAGCATTGTTGCTGGGAGCCTGCGGACAAACAGATCCCACGGAAGATCAGGCCGGCACAAACGAAAATGACGAGCCAACTGAACAGACAGAAGCAACCACTTTTCCATTGACACTGGCCAATTACACCGTATCTTCAGAAGGCGCAGAATTTTCTGAAAAAGAAATAACCTACGAATCCCGTCCGGAAACCATCGTCGCCAATAACCAGGGAACAGCGGAACTGCTGCTTCAACTTGGATTAGCTGAGGACATCACAGGCGTCGCCGCATTATATGGTGAAGGCGACGAAACAGTAGCTGAGGATTTCTCCACCATACCGGTTCTGGCAGAAGGCTATGTCGGGAAAGAGCTGGTCGTTGGGGCTGATCCGGATATCGTCGTGGGACGCGGCCAACTGTTTGCGAGTACGGAATGGGGAACGGGAACGGTCGAAGAATTGAATGAGCTGGATATTCAAACGTACATTCAAGGGACGTCAACGACCGGGGCAACCTTCGAGGATCTGTATGCGGACATCGATGATTTAGGAAAACTGTTCACAGTTGAAGAGAACGCCCAGGCATTTTCAGCTGACGTACAGACACGCATGGACGAGATCGTTGCGGGTGTACCTGAAGATCAGGAGACGCTCGATTATGCCTACCTCTTTGGGGCAGAAGGCACCAACGTGGATGTCTACAGCGGGGCAGCCGACACTTATTTGAACGATGCGCTGAGCTACATGGACTTGAACAATGCGTTTGCAGACGCAGCGGGCGAAATCAGTGTTGAAGCCTTACTCGAAGCGGATCCGGACGTATTGCTGCTGGTCAACTACACTGGCGGACGCGCTCCAGAAGAAAGCATGGCCGATCTGAAAGCCAATGACGCCCTTTCCAGCCTGACCGCTATCCAGGAAGACCGCGTCTACACAATTGATTACAATCAATTCTGGAGCTACGGTTACCAGATCTTGACCGGTATGGAACAACTCAGCACCGAATTGTATTCAACCGATTGATTTTTAGCCAGGAAGGGAGAATGTGATGAACCGCATCGACAAACAGCGCCAATTGTTTTACATGAGTTTGCTCCTATTTACCGTACTGATCATTCTGTCGGTGGGGATCGGCGTCACGGTCGGACAAGTCGCGGTGCCTCTCACGGAGTCTTTTCAGATACTGACTAAAAACCTGTCAGGGGGACTGATCGGGGAGCTATCCAACCTGTCCTCTGGCGCCTATGAAAATATCATCTGGCAGATCCGGTTCCCAAGGGTCCTCTTAGCGATGCTCACGGGCATGGGGTTGTCACTAGCCGGTGCAGTCATGCAGACGACGGTCCAAAACCCGCTCGCAGATCCTTATATCCTGGGCATTTCTTCTGGCGCATCTCTGGGTGCGACCTTTGCCATAATGATCGGCTTTGGCGGCACCGGCCTACTCGCTCAGCTGGGTTTGTCCTTCTGGGCCTTTCTCGTCCTGCTGTTATCGAATGTAGGCGG
>NZ_JAWOBT010000126.1:0-10678 GCF_046484155.1 Alkalibacterium sp. | reverse complement strand
TGGGGCTCTCAAATCAGATCATACGTTTTCCACCCGTATGCTATGGTAAAAGACCATAGAACGAATGAGGAAACAGGAAATACTGATGCTGTGATGGACGGAGAAATCGATCCATTCATCAATGCATATTTAAGGTTAACGATTAATCGTTAATAAGTAAATAATGAGTAAATACAGGCTTCTAATACAGAGGTCTGTATTTTTTTAGGAAAAAAAGGGATACTGTCATATTTCAGACAAAAAAATAATAAAAGAACAGGCGAGACTGATAACGCGATAGTGGATTGAATTGACCTTTTTAAGTGGCATAAACGGTTGGTAATGGTTATTCAAAACTCGTTTTTGCTATTTTTAACGTTGCAAGTGGTGATTCAATAAATGGCAGCTTTGATTTTTCAAACGCTGGTTTTTATAAAAAAATGAAATATTACGTTGAAACAATATTGTAATTTGTTTAAAACAGACATATGTGAAATTGATGATATACTAAGTAAGGTTCTAAAAAGCAAGTGAAGATAATTAATAGGTTGCTTACCAGATTAGAATAAAAATCTAAAGTAGATAGGTGATATAATCAATGATAGAGATGAAAAATGTCTATAAAAAGTATCCTAATGGCATCACGGCTATTAATGGGTTGGACGTAACGATCGATCAAGGGGAATTTGTCTATATCGTGGGCCCAAGTGGTGCAGGTAAATCAACGTTCATAAAAATGATTTACCGTGAAGAGCTGCCTACAAAAGGAACGGTCAAAGTGGGCGAATTTGATTTAATGAATTTGAAGAGTAAAAAAATTCCATTCCTAAGACGATATGTAGGCGTAGTGTTCCAGGATTTCAAACTATTGCCACGTTTGACTGTGTTTGAGAATGTTGCGTACGCTATGCAAGTGGTAGGTAAAAATCCTAAGAATATTCAAAAAAGATCATTAGAAGTTCTAGATTTAGTCGGATTAAAACATAAAGTACGCATGTTTCCAAATGAACTATCAGGCGGAGAACAGCAACGTGTAGCAATCGCTAGAGCGATTGCTAATATGCCACGTATACTGATCGCAGATGAACCAACAGGAAACTTGGATCCGGAAACGGCAGAGGGCATCATGGACTTGCTTGAAGAAATCAATAACCATGGGACAACGATTATTATGGCAACGCACAACAGCGGCATTGTTAACCGCGTGAGACATCGCGTTTTAGCTGTTGAAAATGGACGTATTGCCCGCGACCAAGAAAGAGGGGAATATGGTTATGAGAATTAGAACCGCAGGAAGACATATAAAAGAATCGTTTAAAAGCATTAAACGTAATGGGTGGATGACATTTGCAGCTATCAGTGCTGTTGCTATTACACTATTACTCGTGGGGAGTTTAATTGCCCTCTTAATGAATGTGAATAAGCTAGCGTCAGATGTCGAAGAAGACGTGAGCGTGAGAGTGTATGTTGCAACCGGAACAGAAGAATCAGAGCAAGAAGCATTAAAAAATGAATTGGACGAAATTGAGAATATTGAGTCTATAGAGTTTTCAAGTAGAGAAGCAGAGCTGGACAACGTCATGGGAAGCTATGGTGAAGAATTCGGACTATTTGAAGGAGACGATAATCCGTTGCATGATGTATTCATCTTGAATACCTCCTTACCCGAGTACACTTCAGAAGTAGCTGAAGCAGCAGAAGAATTAGGTCCTGTGGTTGATGATGTTAACTATGGTGGAGCAGAAGCTGACCGACTCTTTGAAATGATGGGAACGGTAAGAAATGTCGGAGCCATTATAATAGGTGCGCTGATATTTACCGCTGTGTTCTTGATTTCCAACACTATTCGAATTACTATCTTTTCAAGGAGAACAGAAATTGAGATTATGAAATTAGTAGGTGCAACAAACTGGTTTATTAGATGGCCGTTCTTGATCGAAGGGGCAATAATCGGTTTTGCTGGAGCCTTGATTCCTGTATCGATTATTTCTTATGTGTATTTAAAAGGGTTTGATACATTAATGGGATACCTATCTGGCACATATTTCAGTTTATTATCGCCTAACCCATTCTTGATTCAGATCATTGTGTTACTTCTTACTATTGGTATAGTAATAGGAAGTATTGGATCAGCATTGTCAATCAGAAAATTCTTGAAAGTTTAATCAAAAAGAGGGAGTTTTCCCTCTTTTTACATATAAACAGGTTGGAGTACGCTTGGGTGGAGAAAAATCTATGGACACTCAAATAGCGATGGGTGTGGCAGTTGCTACATTTACATCGGGTCATTGTTCTAGATACCTTGCCGGTTTCGGACAGCCATAAGTTCCAATGTATAAATAAAAGCTCCTTGTGTTAGGTCATACCATCACATAAGGAGCTTTTTTTGTATAAACAAAGTAAGTTATGTTTTAATATGATAAAATAAGGTAAATATAGATTCGAAGGGATGAACAATATGACGCTGTTTCAAAATATCATACTGGCACTTTTGTTATTTGTACTACAACCGACATTTATCGTTGGTGTCATTTTAGCACTTTTATCCAAAAATAGACGTTTCAAGTACTCCAGAAGCAAACTTAGAACGACCGTTTATAAAGAAAATTATGAGATCAAACGATTAATAACTTGGGGCCTCGTTCCCGGAGCCGTGATATCCTTGTTTTCAGTGGGCATAGGGATGCCAGTTACAATTGACTGGATCATAGTCTATCATATCGTGACGCTATTATTTTTAGGTTTAGGCTATAGATTCATTCATCCGATCTTTACATTTAGTGCTGCGGGTTTGCTGGTACTAGGGCTGAGTTATTTTGTTACGGAAGCGTCAGTGTTTAGTGATATTCTGGAACAATGGAATAGCCCTATATTAAGTCAAACAACGATGACTTTAAAGAATACTCAGGGGATACTCGTTTTAGGGGCTCTATTATTAATGAGTACGATAGTTGTTTTAAACAAAGGAAATATGAACCAGTTTGTTCCGAGATTTATGAAAACCAAACGGGGTAAGCTAGTAGCCAGATACCGTATGACACCCTTGTGGTTGATTCCTCTGGTTGTGATTGTACCGGGAGAAACGTTCACCGCTCTCTTTGACTGGTGGCCCGTTTTTTCAATGGGGAATCAAACCTATTCATTTCTGATCATACCTGTACTTTTAGGTTTCAGATACACTGTACAAGCACAACTTCCTTCTGAAGCGAAACAGGCCATCATTAAGGATTTTTCACTACTTAGCGTATTGAGCGTCCTGTTAGTGGGATTGTCATTTTGGATAGAAGAGTTCAGTGCGATCGGCTTAGGTGTGCTGTTTGTCGGAGGGGGTTATGTGCTGTATAGACATAGACAGCGAGAGAGGAAATGGGCATTTAAATTCGGACCAGATCAAGATGGATTGCGTGTCGTAGCGGTGAGACCAAACAGTCCAGCCGAAAGAATGTCAATTGAAGTAGGAGATGTACTTGTAGAATCGAATCAGATGAAATTAACATCTTCTGAAGACCTCACTGAATCGTTGTTTAACAATCGCTCATATAGCAAACTTAAATTGAAACGCCTAGATGGGGAACTTGTCATGGCTGAAACGCCTATTTATGAAGAAGATGCTCATGACTTGGGGCTTGTGACATTGGAAGACATCGAATACTAAAAAGAGTTTTCACTTCTCCGCTGATATCATTATTAAGGTTTAGCCTTTCTAAAATGATGTTAACGGAGAAGTTTTTTATATGGTGGGAAAAGGAGTGGAAAAGTGATATCATGAACACATGAACATACGTACATATAAAAGAGGTGAAATGATGGAAATTGAAAATGAAACACTTGAGAATGCCTCATTATTGTTTAAAGCCTTGAGTGATCCTCATCGTTTAGCCGTTGTTTACTATTTATCTTTAAATGAAATGAATGTAAATACGATAGCGAATACTCTGGCTATGGAGCAATCGGCAGTTTCACATCAACTGAAAATTTTAAAAGCCGCAAGACTTGTAAAATCACGCAGAGAGGGTAAAACCCGTATCTACTCTATTATGGATGAGCATGTTTATGAACTCATCGATCAGGTCGTCACCCACGTTCAAGAAAAGAGGTAGAAAAATGACCGAATACAAATTAAATGGTCTACATTGCAACAAGTGTTCTATAAATTTAGAGGAAAAACTGAATCAGTTTACGACCCATACTAAAGTGAGTGTTGATTATGAGAACAGTAAACTTCTTCTGGATGAAAGCGATGTGGATATTGATCAGATAAAAAAAATATTGGAATTCGAAAAAATCACGATGAGTGAAATGGACGATACAAACATCAGTAGTGAAGAGACACAGACTGTCAATGACAGTCACGGTCACAAGCACGGCCATCATCACGGTATTGAATCGATCATGAATCAGAAAACGTCGAAAAAAATGATGATGGTATTCAGTTTGAATTTAATTTTTTCCGCGGGTGAATTTATTTTTGGTTTTCTATTCAATAGTATCGCCATCATGACTGATGCCGTTCATGATCTGGGCGACGCCTTGTCGATCGGATTAGCCAGTTACTTCGAAAAAATCTCCACCAAAGAAGCAAATGATCAGTATAGTTTCGGTCATTTGCGCTTTTCTCTATTAGGTGCTTTAATAACATCTGTCATCCTGCTAGGTGGGTCAATTGTTGTTGTTTTCAATGCCGTTCCCAGGTTCCTGAATCCTGAGTCTGTCAATCATGAAGGGATGTTCTGGCTTTCCATCGCTGCGATAGCGGCAAATGGATTCGCCGCCTGGTTAATGAGCCGTGGAGAATCCCGCAACGAATCTGCTATTAATCTGCATATGATAGAAGATGTTTTAGGATGGGTAGGCGTATTGATTGTCAGTATTATTTTGAATTATACAGACTGGTATATTCTGGACCCAGTCCTATCCATAGCCATAGCCTCATTTATTATTTACAAAACATGGCCATTGTTTAAGGAGACGGTCGAGATCTTTTTAGAAGCCACCCCTAAACACCTCTCACGACAAAAAATTGAAGATACCGTTCTTTCAGTTCAAGGTGTAACAAATGTGTCGCATCTGCATGTATGGTCTATAGATGGTAACGAACACGCTATGACAGTTACAATCAGTACGCCGAAGGAAGAGATGAGTGAGATTGAAGCAATGAAGGAAAGAATAAGGGCCGATTTATCAGGTTTTAGTATCAATCATACAACGATTGAAATCGTCTATGATCCTAAAAATACATTAACCAAAGATTAATTGTTGAAAAAAGCAGGTGATGTTGATAGTATAAGGTAACTTTAAAAAAGGGGAGATACGTATGGGGATCCATGAATACTTCAAGAGCTTAAGCGATTTAGAAAAGATATACCGTTGTCCCGGAAAATTCAAGTATGAAGAGCACTCTGTCGCAGAACATTCGTTCAAAGTGACCAAAGTTGCTCAATTTCTAGGAACAGTTGAAGAAAACAGAGGCAATAAAGTGAACTGGAAAGCATTGTACGAAAAAGCGTTGAATCACGATTATGCAGAGATATTTATAGGGGATATCAAAACACCTGTCAAATATGCAGATCCCGATTTGCGGGATCGATTGGCGCATGTGGAAGAATCCATGACGCAACACTTCATACAGCAGGAATTTCCGGAAGAATTTCAGTCCATTTACCACGAGCGTCTGAAAGAGGGGAAAGATGACTCTCTGGAAGGAAAGATTTTATCAGTCGCTGATAAAGTCGACTTACTATATGAGTCTTTTGGTGAGATACAAAAAGGAAATCCGGAGCCGCTTTTCAATGAAATCTACAGGGAATCCTTAGATACCATTTTAAAATTCAAAGAAATGGCAAGTGTGCAGTATTTCCTAGCAGAGATACTACCTGATTTACTTAAGGGTGAATTTACCAATCAATCAGAGCTGGAAAAGATTTCTCGAATGATTTTAAAGAACCATAAAGTAGAACAGACATTCGCGATAGATGAATAAATATGTTAAAATAAATAATGGGAGAGAGGGAAGAGTCAAACTCTTTCCTCTCTTTTAGCAGCGATTCAAAGTCTATTAGTCGCATAACTTAAATAAAAACTTTACAATATGAATAAGAGAATGATAAACGAAGAGACGATTAATAAAGGTAGGATGAAAGCATGGCAAATGATAAAATTGTAGTACGGGGTGCACGTTCTCATAATTTGAAAAATATTGATATTACTATTCCGCGAGATAAACTGGTTGTGATGACAGGTTTATCAGGATCGGGTAAAAGTTCCCTGGCGTTTGACACGCTCTATGCGGAAGGACAGCGTCGATATGTCGAATCACTGTCTTCCTATGCTAGACAATTTTTAGGTCAAATGGATAAACCTGATGTGGACAGCATAGAAGGACTCAGTCCGGCAATTTCCATCGATCAGAAAACGACAAGTAATAATCCACGTTCAACCGTTGGGACAGTTACTGAAATCAATGATTTTTTGAGATTGATGTATGCACGAATCGGCAAACCGATCTGCCCGAATGATGGTACTGAGATATCAAGTCAATCCATTGAACAAATGGTTGATCGTATTTTGGAATACCCGGAAAAGACGCGCCTTCAAATTCTTGCTCCGGTAATAAAAGAGAAAAAAGGACAGCACAAAAAAGTGTTGGAAAAGATAAAAAGCGAAGGATATGTCAGACTCAGAATCGATGGCGAATTAGTTGATATTGATGAAGAGATCGAGTTGGATAAAAACAAAAACCACTCCATTGATGTCATCATAGACCGGATAGCACTAAAAGAGGGGATTCGCTCCCGCTTGTTTGATTCTTTGGAATCAGCCTTACTGCTGGGAGAAGGTTATGTTATCGCAGACATTATCGGGGAAGAAGAAGTGCTCTTCAGTGAACATTATGCGTGCCCGGTATGTGGGTTTACATTACCCCCTCTAGAGCCGCGTCTGTTTTCTTTTAATGCACCCTTTGGCGCCTGTCCAGAATGTGATGGATTAGGAATGAAGCTCGAAGTGGATATCGACCTTGTGGTACCAGACAAAACACTTTCCCTGGATGAAGGTGCATTGCTTCCCTGGCAGCCCATTAGTTCGAGTTATTATCCACAAATGTTATCGCAGGCCTGCGAATCGTTTGATATTGATACAACGATACCTTTTAAAGATTTACCAAAAAAACACAAGGAAATCGTATTAAACGGATCTAAAAAGAAAAAGTTTCATTTTCATTATAAAAATGATTTTGGAAGTGTCCGTGACACGATGATCCCATTTGAAGGTGTAATGCCTAACGTAAATAGACGATACCATGAGACTAATAGTGACTATACGCGCAAGGTCATGCAGCAGTATATGACCGAGCTGGAGTGTCCTGTTTGTCATGGGAAACGTTTGAATGAGGAAGCCTTAGCAGTTAAAATAGAAGGTCAAGACCTCGGTGATATCAGTCAGCTTTCCGTGGAACACGCGTTGGAATTTTTTGAAAACTTAAACCTTTCCTCTAAAGACACAACCATAGCCAAGCCTATAAATAAGGAATTAAAAGAGCGACTGACATTTTTGGAAAATGTTGGGCTTGATTATTTAACCTTAAACCGTAAAGCTGGAACATTATCTGGTGGTGAGGCACAGCGGATCCGTTTAGCGACACAAATCGGATCAAATCTTTCAGGCGTCCTTTATATATTAGATGAACCTTCTATTGGATTACATCAGAGAGATAATAATCGTCTAATCGATTCCTTGAAGAAAATGCGAGACTTGGGCAATACGCTTATTGTTGTGGAACACGACGAGGATACCATGCGTGCGGCAGATCATATTATTGATATTGGTCCGGGAGCAGGAGAAAAAGGTGGAGAAGTAGTCGCGACGGGAACGATAGACGAGATCATGGCACATCCAGATTCGATTACTGGAGCCTATTTATCAGGAAAAAAAGAAATACCGGTACCGAAAACCAGACGTACCAATAAAGATGGTTATATTAAAATCAAAGGTGCACAGGAAAATAATCTCAAAAATATTGATGTTGATTTTCCCTTAGGACGATTCATTGCTGTAACAGGTGTCTCCGGTTCGGGGAAGAGCTCATTGATAAACGAAATCCTGCATAAAGCTTTGGCGAGAGAAGTCAGTCGTTCTAAAAAGAGACCAGGTAAATTTAAGTCAATTGAAGGATATGAACAACTGGAAAAAGTGATTGATATCGACCAGAGTCCGATCGGTCGTACACCAAGAAGTAATCCAGCGACATATACGAGTGTGTTCGATGATATTCGTGATTTATTTGCAAAGACTAATGAAGCCAAGATGCGTGGATATAAAAAAGGGCGGTTCAGTTTTAACGTGAAGGGCGGCCGTTGTGAAGCGTGCAGAGGTGATGGGATATTAAAAATCGAAATGCACTTCTTGCCTGATGTTTATGTCCCGTGTGAAATATGTCATGGGACGCGTTACAATTCGGAAACACTGGAAGTGAAATACAAAGGGAAAAATATCGCTGATGTATTAGCGATGACAATAGAAGAGGCTGTCGCTTTTTTTGCCAATGTACCGAAAATCGAACGTAAAATGCAGACGATCATAGATGTAGGCCTCGGTTATGTGAGGTTAGGACAACCTGCCACCACGCTTTCTGGTGGGGAAGCCCAGCGAATGAAGCTGGCGAGCGAACTGCACAAGCGACAGAATGGTCATAACTTTTATATTCTAGATGAACCGACCACCGGTCTGCACGCGGATGATATAGCCCGACTACTACAAGTATTGGATCGCCTAGTTGAAGCCGGAAACACGGTGCTTGTCATCGAACATAACTTGGATGTCATAAAAGTGGCAGATCACATCATCGATCTTGGTCCAGAAGGTGGCGAGGGTGGAGGGAATGTCATTATAACAGGAACTCCAGAAGAGGTTGCCCAATGTAAAGAGAGTTATACAGGTCACTATTTGAGTAAGATACTAAATAAACGCTGAAAGATCAGATTTATTTAGTAAATCTTCTTCGTGGATGATTAATGCAATTTTTTTTAATATAAAAATCAGTCGTAAGTCCTATGACAACCTTCAATAGATGATGCATAATGATAATAGAACGTGTGGAACTGTTGTTTATCAATTAAGGGAACCCATATAGGAGGGCTTTGAATGAACGAAAAAGAGCGTATTATAGACTTAATGAAAAAAGGTATTTTATCGACTGAAGAAGGCCTGGACTTACTCGAAAACACAATCAATAAAGAAGGAAAGAAAATAGAAGCTGAAGAATTTACTGAACAAGAGGATCAACCTGTTGAAGAAGACGTTAAAACAGAATCAACACAAAATAAAAAAGAGGCTGAAACTGAACTTGAGGCTTTGGTCAAAGAAATCAATGAATGTTCTATGGAACTAGATAATTTGAATCAACATCTTACCGAAGTTGATTCTGAATTAAGTGAAAAGAACGCTGAATTAAATAGCCTCACGAAAAACAGTCAATCAGAGATTAAAGAAAGAAAACAAGCTATTTCAGAAGAAATCCAACTTGTTCAGAAAGAATTAGAGTTGATCAAACAGTTGGATGAAGTAGATAATACCAATGAAATCATCGCGTTGAGGAATAAGATCGACAAACTTTCGCAAGAACTGGAACGTGTTGAGATAACTGAACAGGACTTTGAAGAAGATACTCGCATCAAAGAACTGACTGAAGAGATTGCTCAGCTAGAAAAGAAAAAATCAGAGTTAACTGATAAAAAAAATGAATGTGTCAAGCAGTTGAACCGTTCAAAAGTCAAACAGTGGACACTCAAAGCGAGACAAGCGACGGCTGATTTCGAAATTCCTGGAGATTGGAAAAAAGAAGCCAGCGAAGAATTGACAAAAGCAGGTAAACGCATTGAAGAAGCAAGTAAAGAGATGTCAACGCTTTTCAAGAAAACTGTGAGAGAAACCTCTGACAAAGATGTTAAACAAACGATTCGAACATCTTTCGATAATGTGCTCGATAATTTCGATTGGAAAAATGTCAATCTGAAATTTCCAACCTTGGCTTCCAAAGAGTATAGTAAAGAATGGGCATTTGAAGAATCGACAGCAACTATTTTAGATATTAAAATTGCTAACGGCAAAGTGAATATAATTAAAGGAAATACTGAAAAAATAATGCTATCTGCAAAAGGGAAACTGTATGGAAAAATGGATGAAGAGACACCTGAAGAATCTTTTGATGTTCGCAGTACTGTTTCGGTAGATGAAGACAAATTAATAGTCCATGTTCCCAATAAACGCGTTTATATAGACTTAACGCTTACCTTACCGGAAAGAACGTATGATTATTTATCTGTTAATACGTTGAATGGGAAAGTCGTGGTCACTGATATTGAGGTTAAAGATGTCTACGCTAAATCAATGAACGGATCGATCGATTTTGAAGAACTGAATGGAACAATGTTGGAAGCTAAAGGTTCAAATGGTTCGGTAACAATTAAAAACAGTCAATTGAAAGATCTGCTTGCCAGTTCAGTAAATGGCACTCTTGTATATGAAGGAACGTTAGAAAGTGGAGACCTGTCTACTACGAATGGCGAGATAAAAGTTACTGTGATGAATAGCACTATTACTAGACTTAATGCAACGACGGTTAATGGAAACGTAAAAGTGGCTATTCCTAAAAACATTACTTTAGAAGGACAAGCAAGAACGACATTTGGTAAAATAAAGAGTC
>NZ_JAWOBT010000102.1:0-33298 GCF_046484155.1 Alkalibacterium sp. | reverse complement strand
GTTCGAGTAGGGCGAAACTTGTCGATCATCATAGAAATTGCTACCATGAATATTCGTGCCAAAGACATGGGATACGATGCAACAAAAACTTTTGAGAATAATTTGAATAAATTAATTGAGAAAAATTCTCAAGAAGACTAGATGGAGGATTTATAATGCAAACTTTTAGTGGTAACATTGATCCAATTGCTTTTAGGTTAGGGCCAGTAGAAGTCGCTTGGTATGGTCTGATTATCGTTGTCGGTATGTTTTTAGCAGTCTGGCTCAGCATGAGAGAAGCCAACAAAAGAGGGATAGGCGAAGACTTTATTGTTGACCTTGCTTTTTGGATCATACCAGCAGGTATTCTAGGCGCCAGAATTTATTACGTATTGTTTAAATTACCGACATACTTAGATGATCCAATCCGAATGTTCTATCTTTGGGAAGGCGGTCTGGCAATTTATGGCGGATTAATACTTGGATTCATAACAATGTATTGGTACAGTCAAAAAAACAAGGTGCCTGTCTGGCTGTTAGTAGATATATTGGCCCCCCACGTCATGATTGCACAAGCAATAGGACGATGGGGAAATTTTGTCAATCAGGAAGCTCATGGGAGCGAAGTGAGTCGACAATTCTTAGAAAGACTTCAATTACCTGAATTTATCATCGAACAAATGAATATCAACGGGAGTTATTATCATCCGACATTTTTATATGAATCGCTATGGAATGTTGTCGGCTTTATCATTTTAATGGTATTAAGAGCGAAAAATAAGGTGCTCATCAGGGGGGAAGCTTTCTTGGGTTACCTTGCCTGGTACGGTTTAGGACGGTTCTTCATTGAAGGTATGCGAACTGACAGCTTGTATATCGGTGGTTTCCGAGTTTCACAGCTATTTTCATTACTGTTACTTGTTGCAAGTGTTGGATTGATCGTCTACAGACGATATTACGCTTATCCAAGACCTCCTTATTACACTGAAGGCGTTGACCCGGAAAAAACATTTCAGGAAAAGAAAGAAAAATATGATCAAAGAAAAAATTAAATGTAACGATTAAATCCTGTTATTTGAAGGAGCGATTAAAGTGGGAAGCAAAATTGCAGTTTTAGGCGCTGGCTCTTGGGGTAGTGCTTTAGCAAATGTTTTAGTTGAAAATGGTCATCACGTTAATTTATGGACCAGAGACAAAGCGCAGCAAAATGAGATCAATACGATGCACACCAATAAGCATTATTTGCCTGAATTTAAATTTTCAAATGAAATAATAGCAACGATAGATTTAAAAAAAGCCATCAAGGACGTTGAAGCTATTGTTATCGTTGTCCCCACAAATGGGATTCGAGAACTCTCACAAAGAGTTAATGAATTATTAGATAGAAAAATGACGATTGTTCATGCAGCCAAGGGCCTTGAACGTCAAACACATAAACGTATCTCTACGATCATTGAAGAGGAATTTTCTTCAGAAAACATAAATGGCATCGTTGCTTTATCTGGACCGAGTCATGCTGAAGAGGTGATAAAACGTGATTTGACAACAATCACAGCGGCCTCCACTCGTATAGATAGTGCACGTTATGTTCAATCTTTGTTTATCAATGATTACTTCCGTGTCTATACGAATGAAGATATCATCGGCGTAGAGATCGGAGCAGCGTTGAAAAATATTATCGCAATCGGTGCCGGAATCATCGCTGGCCTTGGTTATGGCGATAACGCAAAAGCTGGCCTCGTTACACGCGGTCTTGCTGAAATCAGCCGTTTAGGCATTAAATTAGGAGCAGATCCTTTAACATTTATGGGACTCAGTGGTGTGGGTGACTTGATTGTGACCTGTACCAGTCCGCATTCACGTAACTGGAGAGCCGGATACCAATTAGGTAAAGGTGAAAAGATAGAATCTGTCCTGGAAAATATGGGAATGGTTGTTGAGGGCGTTTCTACCACACAAGCCGCTTATGAATTAGCAAAAGAATATAAAATTGAGATGCCCATTACTGAAGCACTGTACGAAGTGCTATATAACGATGCTGAAGTTGAAAATGTTATACTCAACCTTATGCAACGAGAAGGCAAAGCTGAATAAAATAGCTTGTCTTACTAAGATATAAAGGAGTAGACGAAAATGAGAAAAGTAAGAAAAGCTATTATTCCGGCGGCAGGATACGGGACCAGATTCCTGCCGGCAACAAAAGCAATGCCCAAAGAAATGATTCCAATTGTTGATAAACCAACGATTCAATTCATTGTTGAAGAAGCTATTGCGTCCGGTATCGAAGATATTCTGATTATTACAGGCAAGCTAAAAAGACCGATCGAAGATCATTTTGATTCCAATCCAGAATTGGAAGAAAGTTTACGTAAAAAAGGTAAAGAAGAGTTGCTTGAACTTGTAGAAGAAACAACCGGACTCAATCTTTACTTCGTCAGACAACCATATCCATTAGGACTGGGACACGCTGTATTACAAGCGAAAGCTTTTGTTGGAGATGAACCTTTTGTCGTTATGTTAGGCGATGATATCATGGTTGATGAGGTTCCATTAACTAAGCAGTTGATCGAAGGATATGAACGAACACATGCCTCTAACATTGCAGTCATGCGTGTTCCTCATGAAGAGACTTCAAATTACGGGATAATTGAACCGGAAGCAGAAGTAGAAGAAGGGTTATATAATGTCCGTAAGTTTGTTGAGAAGCCTAATCCAGAAGATGCTCCCAGTGACTTAGCTATCATCGGGCGTTACTTACTTGTGCCGGAGATTTTTGATATTTTGGAAAAAATTGAGCCAGGCGTAGGTGGAGAAATCCAACTGACTGATGCCATTGATGAATTGAATAAAACACAACGCGTCTTTGCCAAAGAGTTTAAGGGTGAACGTTACGATGTCGGAGACAAGTTTGGGTTTTTAAAAACAACGATTCAGTATGGCTTAAAACATCCTCAGGTGAAAGACGATTTAAAACAATACATTTTAGACTTAAGTAAAGAACTTGAATCAGGAGCAATAGAGAATGCTATGGAACCAGAAGTACATGAACTCGGGAATACTAAAGAAAATGATGAATAACTAAAACTTAGCAGGATGAAGAGGAAGGTCATTCAAACTCCTTTTATAGTGAACAGGAAGAGTCAGAACTGTTTATTATGAAAGGAGTTTTTCATGCTTGACAAATTATGAGATTCTGGTAAAATGTAGAAGGTAAAGACGCTTACAAAAAGTAAGTCGATAAAAATTGGCTAATATTAAATAAATTAAAATTAGAGTATGATGCTAGTTGAGAGGAGCATATTTGAATGGAAGATGTAAAAACAATTTACGATGTTATTGTAATCGGTGCAGGTCCTGGAGGATTAACCGCCGGCTTATATGCATCTCGATCTAACTTAAAAACATTGATGTTAGAAAAAGGGATTCCTGGTGGTCAAATGAACAATACAGCTGAAATCGAAAATTATTCTGGTTTTAAAAGTATTATTGGGCCTGACTTATCTATGAAAATGCTTGAGGGTGCAACGCAATTTGGTGCCGAACATGCTTATGGTGACGTGCAGGAGATTGTAGACAGAGAAACAGTAAAAGAAGTGATAACCTCTGATAAAACGTATTTAGCTAAAGCTGTCATTATTTCTACTGGCGCAGAACACAAAAAATTAGGTGTGAAGGGTGAAGCGGAATTTAATGGCCGTGGCGTTTCTTACTGTGCTGTATGTGATGGTGCATTCTTCAGAAATAAACACGTCGTCGTTGTTGGTGGAGGCGATTCAGCGGTTGAAGAAGGCGCATATCTTACTCAGTTTGCTGATCGAGTAACCATCATCCACCGAAGAGATAAACTTCGAGCGCAAAAGATTTTACAAGATCGTGCTTTTAAAAACGAAAAAGTTGATTTCATCTGGGACTCTGTCGTTGAAGAAATTGTAGGAGACGATAAGGTTACCAGTGTAGAAATCAGAAATATTAAAAACGGAAAAATTTCCCTTATCGATGCGGAGGGTGCCTTTATTTACGTTGGTATATTACCAAACTCAAACGAATTCCGTTCGTTATCTATTACCAATGAAGAAGGTTGGATCGAGACGGACGCCAATATGATGACCCAAGTTCCGGGTGTTTTTGCTATTGGTGACGTAAGAGATACTGTACTAAGACAGGTTGCGACTGCTGTTGGAGATGGTTCAGTAGCCGGAAATGCAGCCTATCAGTATGTTGAAGAATTGAAAGAACAATTTGAAAAACACAATGTATAAAGGTTAATCTGTCAAAGAGAGGTCGAGACTCAGGTCTGGACCTCTCTTTTTTTCGGTCTAGCGGAGGTGCGTTTCAAATGGTGAAGCGGACTTTGAGATTCAATTACTCAATGATATTTAGGATATAAATATACCCAGAAACTTGATATGGTAATGAGTAGCGCTAATGTTAAATAAATACCAGTCGTTATTTATCTAACATGTATCTTTTTTTATGCAAGAAGAGGACAAAAATGATACAATCAAATTAGAATAGTTAACAGAACCAATATCTTAAAGAGACGAGGGATTATTGTGGATTGGAAAAAAACATATCAAACGTGGTTAAACCATTCAAGTTTGGATGCATCGTTGAAACAAGATTTAGAAAAAAATAAAGAAGAGGAGTCTGTACTTGAAGATGCCTTTTACACCTCACTTGAATTCGGTACAGCTGGGATGCGAGGGATCATTGGCGCTGGAACGAACCGTATGAATATCTATACCGTTCGACAAGCAACTGAAGGACTTGCACTCTTTATTGAAAAACAAGGAAATAAGATGAAAGAACGGGGGGTAGTGATTGCCTACGATTCTCGTCATATGTCTAAAGAATTTGCCATGGAATCAGCCCTAACTTTAGCAGCCCATGGGATAAAAGCCTATGTATTTGAAGAACTACGTCCCACACCGGAATTATCTTTTGCAGTAAGATATTTGAAAGCTGCTGCGGGTATTGTGATTACAGCGAGCCATAATCCACCAGAGTATAATGGATATAAAGTATACGGTGATGACGGTGGACAATTACCGCCTAAAGAAGCGGATGATTTAACTACTTATGTACGAAGTGTGACTGATATCCTCTCGATTGATGTGCTAGATAGAGAGCAAGCAGAAAAAGAGGGACTTTTAGAAATTATTGGTAAAGATGTGGACAGATATTATTTGGAAGCACTCAAAACAGTAACGATCGATCAAGATTTAATTGATAGACAAGGCAGAGAATTAAAGATTGTTTTCACGCCTCTTCATGGTACCGGTCAGATGTTAGGTGAAAAAGCACTGAAGCAGATTGGCTTTAGAAATGTTTTTTTTGTAGAGGAACAATCGAAGCCAGATCCAGATTTTTCAACGGTTAAATCACCAAATCCTGAAGATCCAAAAGCGTTTACTTTAGCTATTGAAAAAGGTATAGAAGTAGATGCCGATGTTTTGATCGCAACGGATCCAGATGCTGATCGCTTAGGATTGGCTGTGAAAACTGCTAAAGGGCATTACGAAGTATTGTCAGGGAATCAAATTGCTGCACTAATGGTCGAATATATTTTTAAAGCACATTCGCTTAAAGAATCATTACCAAAAAATAGTGTTATGCTTAAATCGATTGTTTCAAGCGATTTACCTACTGTGATCGCTGATAAATACGGAGTGGAAACCATAAACGTATTGACAGGCTTTAAGTTTATTGCAGAAAAAATAAAACAGTTTGAAGCAGACCATTCTAAAATATTTATGTATGGATTTGAAGAAAGTTATGGTTATCTCATCCAACCATTTGTTAGAGATAAGGATGCTATCCAAGCCTTGGTAATGGTGGCCGAAATGACTGCTTATTATAAAGAACAAGGGTACAGTTTATTTGATGCCATCCATGAAATTTACCATGAACATGGGCATTTTGAAGAAAAAACGATTTCAGTAAAAATGGATGGAATGGAAGGCACTGAAAAAATCAATGAAATCATGAGAAACCTTCGCTCACAATCCCCTTCAAGAATTGGTGATATAAAAGTAACGAAATTTGAGGATTTCAAGACTCAAACACGCATCATGTCTTCTTCAAAAGAAACGATCGATTTACCGAAAGCGAACGTTTTAAAATATACGCTGGCTGATTCTAGTTGGATCGCTGTTCGTCCTTCCGGTACTGAGCCTAAAATCAAGTTTTACATCTCAGCTTGTGACGAATCAGGGGTCGCGGTTCGAGAGAAATCAGAAGCTTTTGAAGCCGATATTCGTTCGATGATAAAATTTTAAGTTTAAAGTAAAGATTAAAATTAGGAGGCTACACTGATGGAAAAAAATGTAGGCAAAAAAGATAAAATGATTAGAATAGTTCTTGCCATCGCCATCTTCCCGCTTTTGTTCTTAAATGCAACTCCTATTAGGTGGTTTGGATTTCTTTCCATCCCTTTGCTTTTCACTGCCTTAACTCAAAGATGCGGACCTTACGCTTTAATGGGCGTCAACACATGTGAGAAAGACTGATAACTGAGCACAGTAAAAAGCCTATCAAGAATAATTGCTTGATAGGCTTTTTTTGAGTAAAATGATTTGAATCAGACACTAGAAAAGTGAGGGACCCAGCAAACGTAGAGGCTGGCAATGACACACCAGGGGTGTTATAATAAATAGAAATAGGTTGGAGCATAAAAAGTGTCATATCATGAGTTTCAATAGGAGTGAGTGTAATGAATGAAAAACTTGAACTCGTCATCATAACAGGAATGAGTGGTGCGGGAAAAACTGTTGCCATGCAAAGTTTTGAAGATATGGGATACTATTGTATCGATAATATGCCTCCAAATCTTTTACCAACTTTTTGGAAGTTAGTCCGAGAATCCGGACAATTCAGTAAAATCGCCTTGGTAATGGATTTAAGAATGAGAGATTTTTTCGAAGAGATTAATCAGGTCCTTGAAAAAATGGATAACACTCCTCACATTACAACACGTATCCTCTTTTTAGAGGCAACAAACGAAGAATTAGTAACACGTTATAAGGAGACGCGACGGGCGCATCCGTTAGCTAAAAATGAACGGACTATAGAAGGAATCAAAAAAGAGCGTGAATTACTCAATGATATTAAAAGACGTGCACAATTAGTTATTGATACAACAAATTTAACTCCAAGAGAATTAAGGGACATGTTGATCAAGGAATACAAAGAAAAAGAAAAAATAATGTTCCGTGTCGAGATTGTCTCTTTTGGATTCAAATATGGCATTCCAATCGATGCAGACATCGTTATGGACGTCCGGTTTTTACCTAACCCTCATTATATAGAAGAATTAAAACCTCAAACAGGTTTGGATAAACCTGTTTACGATTATGTTATGCAACAAACAGAGACAGAAACATTTTATAAAAAGTTTGTTGATTTAATAGATTTTACATTGCCCGGTTACAAAAAAGAAGGAAAGAGTAATGTGACGATCGCTATAGGTTGTACAGGCGGAAAACACAGGTCGGTGGCATTAGTAGAACGGGTTGCGGAACACATTAAAACAGATGGATATCATGTGAATGTATCTCATCGCGATAAAGATAAGGTAAAGGAGTCCGTTGTGAGATCATGAAGCAGGAGACATTCAAAAAGAGAAAGCCAAAAATTGTAGTTATAGGTGGCGGGACTGGATTGCCTGTTATCCTGAAAAGTTTAAAAGAGAAAGATGCTGATATTACTGCGGTTGTTACAGTCGCAGATGACGGAGGCAGCAGTGGTGCCTTGCGTAGAAGTTTTAATGCTGTACCACCCGGAGATTTACGTAATGTACTGGCGGCTCTATCTGAGATTCCAGAATTACAACGTGAAATTTTCCAGTACCGTTTCAGTTCAGATGATCAAAGCTTATCAGGTCATACGATAGGTAATTTAATTATCTCTGCGATGGCTGACATGAGCGGCAATATCTATGATGCGATTCAGTTGCTTGCTACTATGATGCATGTCAAAGGACATGTCTATCCTGCAGCAGAGGAACCATTAAATCTTCATGCGAGATATATGGATGGGAGTACGCAGACTGGGGAATCAAAAATTCCTAAAAAGGGTAAGATGATCGATTTTGTTTCAGTATCTTGTGTAGAGGAAAAACGTCCTGTGCATGCGAGCAGAAAAGTTGTATCGGCAATCATGAATGCTGATATGGTCGTTCTGGGTCCTGGCAGTTTATTCACTAGCATTTTATCTAACATCATGATTCCTGATATTGGGAAAGCATTGTTGGAGACTGAAGGGAAAGTCGTTTATATTTCTAACATTATGACTCAACTTGGTGAAACCGAAGGGCTAAATGATGCCGATCACGTTAAAGTATTGCACAAACACTTAGGGAAGAAATTTGTGGACATCGCTATAACGAATATTGGTGACGTGCCAGAAGCGTATATTGGACAAGAGAAAAATGAAGAATACCTACTTCAAGTTGAACATGATTTTAAAGGTATGACAGAAGAAGTCCCCATGATTATTTCCGATAACTTTTTGAAATTGACTAGTCGTGGGGTATACCACAATGGTGAAAAAGTGGCAGAAGAAATATTCCGAACGGCATTTAACAGTCAAAGAAAAATTAAAGAATATCTACAGAAGTAAGAACTGAAAGACCAGTCTTTTAGTTAAAGGGAAGTGAAAGTAATGTCATTTGCATTTGATGTGAAGAAAGAGTTAACATTGTTAGAAGTCCATCCGGAACACGCGAAAGCTGAGCTGGCAGCTTTAATTAGAATGAATGGAACGCTAAGCATACTTGATCATGATTTCTTGTTAAATGTTCAAACTGAAAATGCAGCTATTGCGAGAAGAATATATTCATTAATTAAAGATAATTTTGATGTCGAATCAGAAGTATTGGTCAGAAAAAAAATGAAATTGAAAAAAAACAATGTATATATTGTAAGGTTGAAAAGCGGAAGTAAAATCATCTTGAAAGAACTCGGGATAATGGACGGTATGTTGTATCATGGTCATGTGCCGGATGAAATTAAAAATAACAAACAAAAAATCAAATCATATTTAAGAGGAGCCTTTTTAGCCGGAGGATCTGTCAATAGCCCGGATACAAGTCGTTATCATTTGGAAATCCATTCGAGTTATGAAGAGCACAACAATGATATATGTGAGATGATGCAGGTCTTCGAATTTAACGCACGCGTTCATGAACGGCGGAACGGTTACATTGTTTATTTAAAAGAATCAGAAAAAATCGCTGATTTTTTATCTTTGATCGGGGCAACTGGAAGCATGTTTAAATTTGAAGATGTTCGGATCGTTCGAGATATGAGGAACTCAGTCAATCGTTTAGTCAATTGCGAAAATGCTAATTTGAACAAGACTATTGATGCCGCTTCGAAGCAAATCGAGAATATCCGATTAATCGAGCGTACAATTGGACTAGACACACTGCCTGAAAAATTAAAAGAAATCGCATTAATGAGAGTGGAAAATCCTGATGTAAGCTTAAAAGAATTAGGCGAATTGTTGCCTGATGGTGGGGTATCCAAATCAGGAGTGAATCATCGGTTAAGAAAAATCAATAAACTAGCAGAAGAAATTAAAGAAAAAAATCCAGCATAAAAGTACCCTCTCTTAATTAAAAATTAGAGAGGGTGTTTTTATGCTGGATTTGTAACAACTTTATTTTTATTAAAAGTCGATAAACTTGTATCGCTTCACAATTGAAGTGAAATAAGTATATATGGGAAATCATGAAACGGTTTTCATTTAGAAGGTCCTAATGATAATGGTTAGAAAGAATTGTTATGAAATTTAAATGTATTTACTTAATTTAAATTATAGTAATTATTATCTGGCGTTTCGTAATTTGGAGTAATAAAAAAACCGGAATAAATCATTTCACAATCTTACAAACAGTAATTATAAAAATAGTAATGAGAATCTTTTTCATTTGTAATATTTAAACTTGTTTTTCCCTTTGACCAGTGTAATATCTTTACATTTAGTGTATGTTTCGGTATTCTTTTAGTAGACCTTGTAGTGGAAAAACAGCTATTATAACTTGTGAAAATTATTTTTTTCACGTTACATAACAAATAAATTGATCATTTTATATAATTGAGGAGGAAAGGGAATGCGATTAAAGACAAAACAAAAAGCAATATTTCCAAAGCTTAATAAAGCGCGTACACACGACAAGCCGATAGAACACATCGATGCTCCTGCTATCATGGTATATCCAATGTCAATGCACATCGGAGCACCTGCTAAACCAATCGTAGAAGTAGGCTCCACTGTGAAAGTCGGGACACTTATTGGTGAAGCGCAAGGATTTATTTCTGCCAATATTTATTCTTCAGTAAGCGGAGAAGTTATTTTGATTGAAGATCGCGAAATCATTAGTGGAGTGGTGACTTGTCTTATTGTCAAAAATGATGGCCAATATACTGAGGAACCTCCATTTCCAGAGGCTGGCAAAGATGTTGCTCCGGAATTAGTGCCAGAATTGATAAGACGTGCAGGTATCGCAGGTATGGGTGGAGCGACTTTTCCAACAGATGTAAAAATGAGACCGGCTGAAGATAAAAAAATTGATACAATAATTTTGAATGGTGCAGAATGTGAACCATATTCAACGTCTGATTTCCGCATGATGCTGGAGTATGCGGATGAAATTATTGAAGGCGTACGTGTCATTGATGGTGTCTTTAATGTTGATAAAATTTACATCGGTATTGAAGACGACGCTAAAGAAGCCGGAGAGAGGCTTAGAGAAGTAGCAAGCGATTTTGATAAAATAGAAATTAAAGTTCTTGAAGCGAAATATCCACAAGGTTCTGAAAAACAATTGATTGAGTACTGTACAGGACGTCAGGTCCCCTCGGGTGGACTGCCTGCCGATGTTGGTTGTGTCGTTTCGAATGTTGGGACATTTCAAGCTATTTATCGTGCCGTTCGTCTAGGTAAACCTTTGGTTGAACGTGTAACGACGATTACAGGGACTCCTATCGTCGATCCTAAAAATCTACTTGTTCGAATTGGCACACCGATTGATGATCTTATTGATATTTGTGGTGGTTTCCAGGAAGCACCAAGAAAAGTTATTCATGGCGGACCTATGATGGGTAGAACTATAAGAGATGGATCCGTTCCGATATCCAAAGGAACGACACACATCACTTTCTTGACTGCATCAGAAGTTGACGATGAAGAACGTATGGATTGTATCCGGTGTTCTGAATGCTTAAATGTCTGCCCTGTAAGTTTGCAACCTATTCTTATAAGTAATGCTTATGAGCGTGGCGACATTGAGAAAGCAGAACATTTGGGAGCTATGGACTGTATCGAATGTGGAAACTGCTCATTCATTTGTCCTTCAAAGATTCCTTTACTAGACAACATTAGAAAAGCTAAAACGGCTATCAAGCAAAATGCGAAGGCGGTGTAGAGATGAGTACCAATAAAACAAAAACCACCTTAGCTGATTATGATTTGGTCCTGGATCAATCACCTCATATTTTTGAGAAATGGTCTTCGCAATGGATAATGTTACAAGTTATTATTGCTATGCTTCTGCCGTTGGCAGCTGGAACTTATTTCTTTGGTTTGCAGGTGCCATTCATCACAGGCGTTGCTGTTTTAGCGAGTGTTATCAGTGAATATTTATATGAACGACTCGTCAGAAAACGCGTCACGATTACAGATTTGTCGGCCGTAGTAACAGGGATGCTGATTGGTTTAAGTTTGCCAAATGGCGTGACATGGTATGCTGCTGTTATCGTAAGTGTGATAGCTATTGTCTTTATCAAAATGATCCCCGGCGGCATTGGCAAAAATAGATTCAATCCTGCTGTTGGCGGTCGCATCATCTATTTGATGGCTCCCTGGGTCGTCAATAGTTTTGTAGCTGGCGAGGATGTCTTAACAACAGCTAGTTCAGCCGAAGCGATTACAGGTGCTACAGTTTGGGGTGCAGATTTAGTTTCTTCAGCAACACCACTTTACTACATTTCTAGTGGCGCAACTGAAGTGCCTGAAGGTGCTCAGACACTCTGGAACTTGTTCTTAGGTAATCAGGGCGGTTGGGGTGGATCGCTCGGAGAAACGAGTTCTATAACCATTTTAATTGCCATGGCTTTTTTAATTCTTAGAAGAATTATTAATCCGAAAATTCCAGCCTTTTATATTGGGACTTTCGCGTTAATTATGTTTGTCTATTCAGGATTTGACTTTCAGTATGTGCTCTATCATTTGTTTAGTGGATCGCTACTCTTAGGGGCAACCTTTTTTATTACTGATTATGTATCAGGTGGTTTAACGCCGATGGGACGGACGCTATTCCCGATTGGCGCCGGTATATTAACAGCAGCCTTCAGAATTTCAGCTTTCTCACCAGAAGGTGTCGGGTTCTCTATCTTAATCATGAATGCCATTATTCCCTTCTTGGATAAAGTGGTCATGCCCAAGATATACGGACACACTAAGCGTCCAAGGGTACATTCAGATTATGATCTCGCAGAACCGTTAAAGAAGCGTGACATTTTAACTGAAGAATAATAAATAAAGCGACTGAATGAACTCATTCAGTCGCTTTATTACGTATAGTACTATAATATAGAGTAAAAAAAGGAGGTGACCATAGTGAATAATAAAAGAAATGCAATACATTATATCATACTGTCTAGTAGTTTGATCTTTATAGGTGGATGTTCAGCAAATAATGCAGAGCCGTCTCCCTATGAAGAGGTGAATACGCTGGAAAATGTAGAAATAGCACTTGAAAAAGATGAGTATAGGCCAAAGGATGACACCTTTATTTTAAACACCATTAATGAATCCGAAGACGATATCTCCTATGGAATAGCTTTTACTTTAGAAAAAGAAAAAGATAACACGTGGTTTATGGTGGAACCTGATGAAGAGATAGCGTTTATCTTGATTGCCCATATCCTGGGCCCAGGAGAAGAAGCTCAGGAGGAATTAAATATGGAATATTATGAACCTTTAGATACGGCGAAATATCGGATAGTACGTGAAATAGAAGGTGAAGTGCTTACTGCTGAATTTGAAGTGAAATAATAAAGTACGTGATAGTCTTAAGCGCTTAAAAGAGGCAGTATCTTTTTTACAGTCAGAAGACATTGCGTGCTTTTTCAATTATCAAACGTGGTTTTAATGGTATTGATTTTCAGAATATTTTTATGCGTCCCTACTTGGGACATATAATCCATCATATTAAAATCAACAGGCAGATGTAGCGTGTAGAGGTCCTCACAGACAGTTGAGCCATCTTCTAAATAGGTAATGGAATGATCGGTCGATACGATGGTAATATGGTGTTCACGAAAACTGTTTTTCAAAAAATTCAAGGTTTCTTCTCGAGATTTATATTTTATTTCTAATTGTTTTGTGCGATCTATTTTAAATAAGGTTCTCACTGATTTTAACACAATGAGCATGATAAACGTGCTGGAAATAGCCATGAAATAATACCCCATCCCAACGGCTATCCCTAAACTGGCAATGGCCCATATAGAAGCCGCAGTCGTTAAACCTGTAACCGACCGTTTACTTACGATAATTGTTCCGGCGCCCAAGAAACCAATACCATTAACGATCTGGGCTGTTAGACGGGTGATATCAGAAGATAAGACGTGAGATAGTTCAGGATTGTTTCTCGCAAATTCTAAAAGCCAGCTACTCGCTTCAAGCTGTGTCATAGTGATAATAGCTGCCCCTAAACTGACCAGAGTATGTGTACGGACTCCAGCATCTCGACCTCTCAATTCTCTTTCATAACCAATAATTCCTCCCACTGATGCGGCTAATAATAGACGCATAAGCATTTCCCACTGGCCAATAGACATGCTACCCCTCTTTTCCATATGGTTTAATCTTATTATCATAAATAAGTGGATGAAATACAAGTTTTAGTCTTTATCATACACAATACCTATATTCTTTTGTCTTTTACCAAAATATTGTATACTGAGATTATTATAAATGAAAGCCTTTTTTCATTGTAAACTGATTATAATACAGTCGCATATGTAAATGAGTGATTTTAAAGTCGAGCAAGTAGAAAGGATGTTTTTCATGAGCTTTTCGTTCATGGGTAAACACGGTGGGTCTCACCCGGAAGACAATAAGTCGCGTACAAATAAGTTAGCGATAGAAGACGCTACAGTACCCAAAATAATGGTATTTCCTGTCTCGATGCATATCGGCGCTCCGGCCAAACCAGTAGTCGAAGTCGGAGATAACGTCAAATCAGGTCAGTTAATTGCTGAAGCAGGAGGATATGTATCTGCTAATGTGCATTCTTCAGTTTCCGGTGAAGTTATTGCGATAGAAAAAAGACTGATCGTTGGAGGAGAATCTGACTGCATTATAGTGAAAAATGACTATAACTATACAAAAGCTGTACCCCTTGTTGAACCGGGTAAATCTCAGGAAATGTCTAAAGATGACATACTGGCTACAGTGAGGAAAGCAGGAGTAGCAGGAATGGGTGGAGCGACGTTTCCAACCTCGGTTAAGCTTAGTCCGCCACCTGGGATGACTGTGGACTCGTTAATAATTAACGGTGCAGAATGCGAGCCCTATTCCACATCCGATCATCGAGTTATGGTAGAATATCCTGACGAAATTGTTAAAGGTATCAACCTGCTAAGAAAACTGTTCCCTTTATTAAAAAATATCTATATTGGAATAGAAGACAACAAACCGGATGCGATTAAAGCATTGATAAATGCATCTGCTGATTATGATGATATCAGCGTTCGTCCACTTAAAACAATGTATCCACAAGGATCTGAAAAGAACTTAATTAAAAATGTGACAGGTAGAGAAGTACCCCCAGGCGGACTTCCAGCTGCAGTCCGTTGTGTCGTTTTAAATACGTCAACGATACGTACGTGTTATAGAGCCTGTGAACTTGGAGAGCCATTGATTGAGCGTGTTGTTTCTGTATCAGGAGCACCAATCAAGAATCCAAAGAACCTGAAAGTTAAAATAGGAACGCCAATGGACTCGCTTATTGATGATTGTGGTGGATTCAAAGAAGTGCCAGGAAAAGTGTTGCACGGTGGACCGTTTATGGGCAAGGCGGTTTCTGATTTAGGTGTACCTATCATCAAAGGGACAACAACTATCACGGTTTTAACTCCTGAAGAAGCTGATATTGGTGACGAGCAGGATTGTATTATGTGTGCTGAATGTATCAATGTTTGTCCTGTAAGCTTGCAGCCGATTCTAATTAGTGATGCATTTGAAAGAGGTAACATAGAAAAAGCAAAAGAATTAGGTGCGATGGATTGTATTGAGTGTGGGAATTGTTCGTTTATTTGCCCATCGAAAATCCCTCTTTTAGAAAATATTAGAGCTGCCAAAACAGCGATAAAACAAAAGGAGGCGAAGTGAATTATGGCTCAAGCAGTTGATGTGAAAGGCAATTTACGTGTAGGACCTTCGCCACACATTCGCAGTAAACGAACATCGGCATGGGTAATGGATCAGGTCATGCTTGCAATGGTCCCGCCTGTTGTTGCCGCAACCTACTTCTTTGGCTGGTGGGTATTAGGGATGGTCCTTATAGGAGTAACTACTGCTGTTGCCTCAGAATTTATTTATCAGAAGTTAACATATAAACCGATCAAGATTCAGGATCATAGTGCAGCAGTGACAGGCATGTTGATTGCATTGAGTCTACCCGTTACTGCACCGATATGGATGATTATGTTTGGTTCCATTTTTGCAATTATTATCGTTAAACAGTTTAACGGCGGTATCGGTAAGAACTACTTTAATCCAGCTGTAGCCAGTAGGGTTGCAATTAAAGCCTTCTTTACACCCTGGCTGGCTAACTGGGTACTCCCTGCTGGTTTTTTTGGAAGTGGTTTTAGAGGAGTAGATGCAGTTTCGACGGCGACCCCACTAGAATATATTGGTGATGGTGCGCGAACTGTGGCTGAAGAAGTACCTGATTTGTTCAATCTATTTATGGGTATGGATTTAGGCGGAAATGTTGGAGAGACTTCTAAATTTGCGATTTTAATCGGAATGCTCTATTTGATCTTTAGACGTGTAATTAATCCGAAGATTCCTATTTTATATATTTTAACTACAACAGTCGTTATGGGATTATGGTCTAGTTTCAACTTTGATTTCATGATGACACATGCTTTGACGGGAACGTTGTTCTTCGGCGCCACCTATATGGCAACTGATTACAGTTCAGGCTCATTAACTCCTGAAGGAAAAATCGTGTTTGCTATTGGTTGTGGAGTGTTAACTGCATTCTTTAGAATCACACTCGATCATCCTGGCGGAGTAGGCTATTCTATCTTAATCATGAATGCTTTAGCTCCTTATATTGATAATAAATTGATGCCACGTATTTATGGACATTCAAAGAGACCGCAAGTTAACTTTAATCGTCAAAGTGAAAATAACTAAAAATATTAAAATGACCGAGTAATGGAGATTTCCATTACTCGGTCATTTTTTATTAGATAAAGCTATAAACAATCCCGCCTGCTACACCAGTTATCAAGATGACGTGGATAGGGCTCGCTTTATATTTTCGCATCAGCAAAATAGCTATGCCAAAGAAAATGACGGAAATCCAGTTGAGTTCTGCCAAGTCAAGCGGCCAATCGCTATGGCCGAACATGGCAGTTAAAAAGATAGTTAAGCCAGCAGAAGCGATCAGTGCAACGACGGCCGGTCGTAATCCTTGAATGATACCTTGCACCATAGTAATGTTTTTATATTTAAAGTAAAAATAAGCTAATATTTGAACGATAATTACTGAAGGAAGTGTCACCCCGACGGTCGCAACAATGCCTCCTGATATACCTGCAATCTGATTGCCCGCAAAAGTAGCAGCATTAATGGCTATTGGTCCTGGAGTCATCTCAGAAAGCGTTAAAATGTCAATGAATTGTTGAGTGGTGATCCAACCTTGGACATGGATCAATTCTTGTTCAATGAGGGGTAAGGCAGCATAGCCGCCCCCGAAGCTAAAAATACCTATTTGAAAAAAACTAAGGAGTAATTCGATAAGAATCATTTGTCATCCCCCTTATTCTTACGAATTTTCAATTCCCAAACTGTTGTCATTGCACCTATGATACCCGAAAACAACAACAGCCATAGAATATTAACCTGATAAATAATTCCTGCAATTAATGCGGCGATCATAACTAAAACTGGAATAACTTTCTTTTGGTCTACAACCCGTTTCCCCATGTTATAGACGACGTTCACGATGATTGCGGCAACACCTGCCTGCATCCCGAGCAAAACGTTATTAACGATTATGTTATCTCTTACAGCTAAATAAATATAAGCTAAGGCTGTCATAATAAACAAAGGGGGGATGATAGTACCCAATACAGTCACCATGGCGCCAGGAACGCCAGCCATGCGGTAACCAACTAATATAGATGTATTAACAGCGATTGGTCCGGGGGCGGATTGTCCTAATGCAATCAGATCAAGCATTTCATCTTCATTGATCCATCCCAATTCATCAACGAATTTTTTTTCCATCAGAGGAACAATAACGTAGCCTCCGCCGAAGGTAAACATACTTAAAAAGAATGTCGATTTAAAAAGCGTTATATATAAATCTTTCTTTTCCATTTGCTTCTCTCCTTTTTATCCTGTCTTTTATTATAGTAGAATTTCAAAGTCTTTGAAAGGAAAAGTAACAGTAAATGTTATTCGAGTGTTTTTTCATTCAATAACCGGTATAATAATACTAAGAATGCGTTGATTTGGAGGTGTCAAGATGATCAATTTATTATTTTCCTTAAATGAAAATTATATCTATCCTTTGAAAGTAATGATTCGATCGCTTGTAGAAAATCATCCGAATGAATCTTTTCGAATGTATTTGTTACACGCTGGAATAAGTGAGCAATCTTTAGAAGATTTACGTCGGTATATTGAAAGTGAGGACGATAATGAACTGATTGCTATTTACAGTAAAAATTTTTTTGAATCATCAGATAAAATAGCTATCACACGTTACTATGCTTTGGAAATGTATCTCTGGATGTTTGCCCCTTATATCTTGCCAAATGATGTAGAGCGCATTTTATACCTTGACCCGGATATTGTTGCTATAAATGACATTAAACCCTTTTACAACAAATCCTTTGATGGCTATTCATTTATTGCGACGAATTATAAATATAAAACAAAATGGATTCAGCCTTTTAATAATCTACGGTTGAGAAATTTTGAATCCGATGATTATTTTAATTCTGGAGTTGTGTTGATGAATTTGAAAAAGTTACGAAAAGTAGGGGGCGTAAATCGGATCGTCGAAGCAATAAGAGAAAATAAGTCTATTCTCATATTGCCCGATCAGGACATCTTTAACTTAGTTTACGTCAATGATATAAAAGAAGAAGATTGGCGTGTGTATAACATGGATCCAAGGGTATATGAAAAATTGAATATCCTATTTCCTAACAAGTATAATCTCCAAATGATTGGAAAAGAGGTTGTGTTTATTCATTATTCCGGCAAACATAAGCCATGGAAGGAACGAGAAAAATATAAATACACACTAGGGAACTATTATTTTGACTTTGAAGGAAGAGTTTACAACTCAGGGAATGAACAATCAATATTTAGAAAAGGGAGTAGAGTATGACTAAACACTATGATTATGATTATTTAGTAATTGGCGGGGGAAGTGGGGGAATCGCTTCTGCTAATCGTGCAGCTATGCATGGCGCACGTGTCGCTTTAATTGAAGAAGATAAACTCGGAGGGACCTGTGTCAACTTAGGCTGTGTACCTAAAAAGGTGATGTGGTATGTCACGGAAATGATGGAATCGATTCATTCTTATGCAGATGATTACGGTATCGAGCTGAAACATAAACCTGTCTTTAATTATAAGAAAATGATGGATAATAGAGAAGAATACATCGCGCTTCTACATAAAGCTTATAAGAAAGGCCTGGATTCGAACAATATCACACTTATAAAGGGAAGGGCCAAATTTATAGACGAGTCGACCGTTGAAGTAGCCGGTCAGAAAATAACAGCTGATCATATTTTGATCGCTACTGGAGGTAAACCGAAACGTTTAAATATCCCCGGTGGTGATCTAGGTATTGTTTCAGATGATGTGTTCCGTTTAGAAGAGTTACCGAAGAGTATCGCTGTAATTGGTGGAGGTTATATTGGTGTTGAAATGAGTGGGATATTGAATGCATTGGGCGTAGAGACGCATTTATTTGTTCGAAAACCGGCTCCGTTATATAATTTTGATTCTATAATATGCGAGGGGTTTCAGGCTATTTCTGAGAGTGAAGGGCGTCACATCCATGTGAATAAAACGATAATAAATGTTGAACAGAAAGATTCAAAGACCATCTGTTTGTATTTTGAAGATGGAACGACACATGAAACGGAACAAGTGCTATGGGCGACCGGCAGAGTGCCTAACACTAAAGGATTAAATCCAGAAGCTGCGGGGGTAAACCTTTATCCAGGTGGTTATGTTGAAGTGGATCGTTTCCAGAACACGACAGGAGACAATATCTATTCAGTTGGTGATGTGACGGGGAGAGCAGAATTGACGCCTGTAGCGATTGCTGCTGGAAGGCGCTTATCTGAACGGGTTTTCAATGATAAGAAGAATGAGTACCTTGATTATAATAATATTCCAACGGTCATCTTTACACATCCACCTATTGGAACAGTTGGTATGAGCGAAGAACAAGCAAGAGATGAATACCCGGCAGAAGCCATTAAAATTTATAAAACGGAATTCACATCGATGCATAGCTCGATTACGGATAACAGACAAAAGGTGTACATGAAACTTGTTTGCGTTGGGAGAAGTGAAAAAGTAGTCGGGTTACACGGCATAGGCAAAGGGATGGATGAATTACTGCAAGGTTTCGCTGTGGCGATGCAAATGGGAGCGACTAAAAAAGATTTTGACCGTACGATAGCTATTCATCCAACGGCTGCTGAGGAATTTGTCACGATGAAGTGATCGTACGTGTTTAGGTTCTGAGAAAGCCTTTTCAACTACTTTAACGTTCGTTTATAGGTTAAATGCGAACGATAAAGAGTTATTTTTATTAAATTTTGCGTTTTTTGTTGCTTTTTCATTTGTCACGTATTATAATTAAGCTATCTTAATAAGCGTTATCTAATATAATTTAGCGATATGGGCTATAGTTTCTACCAATCCCCTTAAAGGATTGACTATTAGATTAAACAATAAGTATTGTTTATGATGTAGTTGATTAGAGACGGGAAACTGTCTTTTTTTCATTTACATGTTAATAACCCAGTTATCTATATTGGATAACCCTTAGTAGTAACTCCGTGAGAATGGAGAAAAAATACGAAAGAGGGTTTTATCTTTGTTAGAAAAATTCTTTCACTTGAAAGAAAATGACACCACAGTAGGAACAGAAGTTGCAGCCGGATTAACGACATTTTTTGCCATGTCTTATATCATTTTTGTTAACCCACAAATATTATCGTTGACAGGTATGCCAACGCAGGCTGTATTTTTAGCCACTGTTTTATCAGCAGCGGTAGGCACACTTATTATGGCTTTATATGCTAATGTTCCGTATGCCCAGGCTCCAGGCATGGGCTTGAATGCATTCTTCACGTATACTGTTGTTTTTGCACTAGGTTTTACTTGGCAAGAGGCTTTATTCATGGTGTTTTTAACGGGTATCGTGGGAATTTTAATTACAGTAACCTCAATTAGAAAAATGATCATTCATGCAATACCAGAATCACTGCAACATGCCATCGGCGGGGGCATTGGCGTGTTTATTGCTTATATCGGTCTGAAAAATGCGCAATTATTATCATTCACATCAGAAGGGCAATCGATTTTATCTATAAATAATGAGCCGTACACTGCAGGAATGGAAATCAATGGCGCCATCAATACTGTCGTGACCGGGGGCGGTATCATACCGGATATGGGAAGCTTTATGAATCCATACGCAATACTCGCACTGATAGGCTTGATTGTAACTATTATTTTAATGGTTGCCAAAGTTAAAGGGGCTATCTTAATCGGGATCCTATTCACTACGATCATCGGTATTCCAATGGGTGTGACGGACTTATCCGGATTAAGTAATCCAGCCAATTCTTTGGCATCAGCATTTGGAGAATTAGGTACGACATTCGGAGCAGCATTTGGGTCAGAGGGACTAGGTTCATTATTAGCCGATCCTTCACGTTATGCTATTATACTCATCACTATCTTTGCTTTTACATTGACTGACGTTTTCGATACGATCGGGACCTTTATTGGTACGGGGAGAAAATCAGGTATCTTTACACTGGAAGATGAAAAATCAATGGATAAAGGCCTTGGTTTAAATACTAAGATGGAAAGAGCTTTGCTTGCGGACACCGTTGCTACGTCTTTCGGAGCGGTATTAGGGACTTCGCCGGTCACTACATTTGTTGAAAGTGCTGCTGGTATTGGTGCTGGTGGACGTACAGGCTTGACAAGTTTAACTACAGGGACACTATTTCTATTAACAGCTTTCTTCTCACCGGTTATGTCAATTGTTCCAGGTGCAGCTACTGCTCCTGCTCTAATCGTTGTGGGTATTCTAATGATGTCAGCTTTTTCAGAAATCGATTGGAATAATTTAGAAGAAGCGATTCCGGCATTCTTTGCATCAATATTTATGGGATTCTCTTATAGTATTTCTTACGGTATTGCCGCAGGGTTCTTATTCTACATTATTACTAAAGTTGTTAAAGGAAAAGCACGTGTGATCCATCCAGTATTATGGGCAACTACAGCCTTATTCATTTTCAACTTCGTGGTACTTGGATTAATTTAAAGGAAGAAAAACAAACCCGAGTGGATGCCTATGAAGGTATCCACTCGGGTTTTATAACGTATAGGAAATAGAAAGATCCTATCTTACATGCTTTTTGAAAGTGTCGGATATAAGGGTAGGATTCGACACTGAGGTGCTATGACAGCAACTGAATATACGCAATAAATGATAAAAAAGAAAAGAACCCGGAAAATCAGCAGAATTACTGATTTTTTGGGTTCTTTTCTTAATTCTAAAAAAATTCTTTGATGTGACTAACCTTATTCAAATCTTAAAGCATCGATTGGATTCAAGCGAGCCGCTTTGCGGGCAGGATACATGCCGAAGAAGACACCGACTGCTGTTGAAAAGACAAGCACTAAAGCGACACTTCCCAGTGTGACTACAGGGACGATATTCAGAGCCCCGGCGATAATATTAGAAAGAATAATGCCTAAGGTCAGGCCGATCATTCCACCAATTAAACTCAGAATAATGGATTCCATCAAGAATTGAACCAAGATGGTTCTGGTTGTTGCACCTAAGGCCTTACGTGTTCCGATTTCTCGGGTTCTTTCTGTTACCGAAACCAGCATGATATTCATAACGCCTATTCCACCAACAAGTAGAGCGATACCTGCTACGGCAGCGATGAAGTTAATAAACAAACTCAGGACATTGTTCACTTGATCGAGTGCCTGTAGGAAGTTTCTGGCATTATAAATGTTTTCTCCTACAGCATCGTTGCGAAGTTCCAGAAGTCTGACAACCTGATTTGATACAGGTTCGATCTGTTCAGTATCTTCTACTTGAATAATTGCTGAATCCATCCCTGAGAGTTGCGGGATTTGTTGGCCTAATGTCGATTGAGGCATGGATATGAATAGCGGAATCTGGTCTGGGTCAAAGGCTCCTTGCATATTGGCAAAAGAACCTTCCACCACACCAACAATACGTAAATCGAAACGGGATTGAGTGATAGTCATGCGTAGGGATTCACCTACAACGTCTGTTCGACCAAATAAAGCTTCAGCTCCATCTTCATCAATGACCACCACGTCATTATTTTCATCAAAATCGACTTGATTAAAGTAACGTCCGTGAATTAATTCAGAACTCATCGCTTGACTGATAAACTGTAAATCAGGTGTACCGTATGATATGACTGTCTGACGCGCATTTGTGTCAGAAGCAGCTGTTCCCGTTATTTGCTGGTTGGGCGAAATATAACGAATCTCATCGATAGAGTCTTTCAACACCACTAAATCTTCCTGTGTGAGCGATTCGTTTGATTCATCCGTACTATTTGCGGTCAAGTTAATAGTCGTTGCACCAATGTCACTAAAGGTCGCTGTGATCTCCTGAACAGCGCCGTTTCCTACAGCTAAAATGGCAATAACCGAAGAAATACCGATGATAATGCCTAACATGGTCAAGAACGAGCGCATTTTATTTGCAAAGATGCTGTCTAGTGCCATTTTAAAATTTTCTTTTATGAACATTTAATTCGCCTCCACTTTTGGAAGTTGTTTGGGCGTGACCGGTTCATCTTTGGTGATGGCACCATCTCGGAAGTGAACGATCCGTTTGGAGTACTGAGCCATTTCGGGTTCATGGGTTACCATAACGATGGTGGTGCCTTCTTTATTTAAATCCTGAAAAACACGCATGATTCCCTGCGTCGTTTTAGAATCTAAATTACCTGTGGGCTCATCAGCCAGCAAGACAGACGGTTTATTGACAATCGCACGTGCAATGGCAACACGCTGTTTTTGTCCACCGGATATTTCATTGGTGAAATGGTATAAACGGTCACCTAGACCCACTTTTTCCAATGCTTCTGTCGCTCGTTCAATGCGTTCTTTAGAAGGGACTTTTGCATAAACGAGAGGGAGCATCACATTTTCCAAGACATTCATACGCGCCATCAAGTTAAACGATTGAAAAACAAACCCAATTTCTTTGTTTCTGATACCGGCTAATTGAGAATCAGATAAGCCGGTTACGTCAGTTCCGTTGAGTAAATATTTACCACTATCAAAACGGTCAAGCAATCCTATAATATTCATTAATGTAGATTTACCAGATCCGCTTGGACCCATAATTGAGGTGAATTCTCCTTTTTGAATTGAGAGAGTCACTTTATCTAATGCTCTGATAGTTTCTCCACCCAAACGATATATTTTGTCTATATCGGTAATTTCTATCACGAGATATCCTCCTTCTAATTGTCTAACTCGACTTCAAGACCATCTTCTAAATCTGCACTGGGCGATAGCGCAACCTGACTGCCCGCTGATAAACCACTGACGATTTCGATATCAGCATCTGTCTGGATACCGGTCTCAATGGCTACACGTTCAGCAACATTGTCGTCAATGATGAAAACGAATGGTTCATTATTCTCATCATAGCTAAGTGCTTCAACCGGAATGATCAGGGCATTGTCTTTTGAGTCAACAATGATGTCAACGTCAATTTCAAAGCCGGCAATTAGATCCGTTGTGTCTGTATCGAAGGTAACCTCAGCGCCTAGTCGAGAAGTTAGCCCCGTTTGTGTCTGCTGTTGCGTTGCGACTGGATCGATTTCTGAAACGATTCCGTCATATGCAGTGTCATTGTAAGTTAAAATCACCGGCTGATTGACATCGACTTCACTTGCATCTGAACGAGATAATTGAAGTGCCACATGTAAATCATTCAGATTTGAAATAACGAGTGACGGACGACCTTGCTGAGCATTCGTATCGGCTTCGTCTTCTGAAACGTTCACTTGAGTAACCGTGCCGTCGAAGTTGGCTTCAAAGGTTGTGCCGTCCATGTAGGATAGAACAGTGTCGCCTTCCTTAACGGTATCTCCGACTGCCAGAGTCAGCTCATTGACTAGGCCCTGTCCCATAATCTCCTGTGTTTCACTCGGTTCAATGATACCCGACGTAACCACTGTTTCCGTGATATCAGCTTCAACCACTTCAGCTGTTCGAACAGTAATGGTATCATCTTCTTGCTGACTGCTGTATATGCTGTAGCCGACAAAGCCGACAAAAGCTAAAAAGAGTATCGATCCTATCCATTTTTTCCCTCTCATAATTAAAGCGTCCTTTCTCTATTCTTATTATTAAATAATAATTCACAAATTTAATTATACAACAATTATACAGCCTGTGAAACGTATATGCTACGAATACGGAATAAAGTCATGAAATCTTCATTTTTTATCTGTTGTACTTACCTCTATTGCCTGAATGGAACGGTAAAAAGAGAGGGTTCGTTTAGAGAGTTTTACCGATGTGTGGTAAACTATTAATACAATTAGAAGACGCGTGAGAGATGAAAATGAAATGGGAAGGAGAATCTTTGATGAAAGATAAAGTATTTGTTGTCGGTGATGTGCACGGTCAAATCACAATGTTCAAACAACTGTTGGATCATTGGAAGCCAGATGAAGAACAGTTAGTCTTGATCGGAGATCTGGGAGACAGGGGAGAAAATCCTAAGGACTGTTTCGAACTGGCGAAGGAATTAGTGGATGAACATGGAGCTATTTGTTTACGAGGCAACCATGAAGAAATGCTTCTAGATTTTTTGGATAATCCGAAATATTCCGCAACCACATATGAAATGAATGGCGGAATGGTGACGATTCAATCTTTCTTACAGACTAAAACAGCAAAGTATGACCCAGTTGAACTTGCGGCCAGTATGCTGGCTAAAGTACCCTGGCTGAAACCGTTTATCGAGTCTTTACCCTTAATATATGAATGGGAAGATTATGTGTTTGTTCATGCCGGCGTTGATTTAACGCTAAACGACTGGCGTGATTCCAGAAAACGTGATTACGTCTGGATCAGAGAAGGCTTTTATGATCAACCGAATCATACGGGTAAAACTTTTGTCTTTGGACATACCGTTACGGCAATGCTTCATAAGGAACAGTACAATACAGATATCTGGCAATCAGGTGATGGGAAAATTGGTATTGATGGCGGGGCGGTATACGGTGGGGCAATCCATGGGCTCGTGCTTGACAAGAATGGCATAGTTGACCATTACAAGGTAGATAACAAAGGCTATGCCTTCTCAGAATATTTGAGAAAGGGATTATAAAAGGAATGAAAATAGGCACCTTATCTGATCTGCATATCGACAGGAACGAATGGGAAATGGAACCGAATGAAACAACCTTGATAACGCTCGCTGAAATGATAAAAGCGAAAGCGATAGATGTCTTGTTGATTGCCGGAGATATCTCCAATCATTATTTAAAGAGTCATGAGTTTTTGGAAAGTTTGACAGAACTTACTCGGATCCCTGTCAAGTTTGTTCCTGGGAATCACGACTACTGGGCTAAAGATCATGATATGAGTGACACGGATCAAATCGACCGTTTCTTCAATAAACAAAACTATTCGCTTGTCGGCAAGCCTTACGACCTCAATGATGAATGGGCTATCGTGGGGACACCAGGATGGTATGATTACGGCTATGGGGATCAAGACAAGTATAGTGAAGCACAATTCGAGAAAAAGAAATACGGCTTTGCTTCCTGGAATGATCTTCATTTCGTGAACTGGAATCAAAGCGATAAAGATGTGAGTCAGGATATGTTGAAACAACTTTACAAGGATTTAGCGACTGTTAAACACAAAAAAATAATCCTGATGACACATATCGCTACGCATGGTGACTTCGTCGTTCCTTTACCGCACCGCATATACAATTATGCTAATGCCTTTTTAGGTGCAAAAGCTTATGAAACAGTTTATGATGATTTTGAAACAATCGAATACAGCATCATGGGACATGTGCATTTCAGAAAAATTGTCCAGGATGCGAAGAGAACCTATATTTCTCCGTGTTTAGGAAGCAGTAAACACTGGACAGACAAGCGACTTAAGAATCAGCTGGAAAAAAGTTTAGTGATATTCGACCTATGAAAAGGGTGGATCCGAGAGAGAGAGGATTCGCTCTTTTTGGATTTTATGATAAACTAGACAGGATGAACTAAAGTATTGGAGATGAATCGTTTGGTAGAAGTAGAAAATAAACACGTAATGAATTTATTGATCAAAGATTTAAAAGGGTATTCTAAAAAACAAATTATATCTGTGCTGGACTTGCTTGGTGACGGAAATACCGTACCGTTTATAGCCCGTTACCGTAAAGAAGCAACCGGCTCACTCGATGAAGTACAAATCAGGGAAATTGAAGAACGAAACAACTATTTAACTAATTTGGAAAAACGTAAAACGGACGTGCTGGCATCGATCGAAGAACAGGGGAAAATGACACCTGAGCTTGAAAAAGACATCAAAGCAGCGAACCAGATGCAGCGTGTGGAAGATCTGTACCGTCCATATAAACAAAAACGTCGCACGAAAGCCACGATTGCGAAAGAACAGGGACTGGAACCCCTAGCTGAATGGGTATTAACTTATCCGGGCGAGTCTCTAGCGGTTGAAGCAGAGAAATATATCGATGAAGAAAATGACGTAAAGTCAGTTGAAGAGGCCTTGGCTGGTGTCCATGAAATCATCGCTGAGCATATCTCGGATAATCCAACCTACCGTAAGTGGATTCGTGAATACACGTACAACAAAGGTGAAATCCTTTCAAAGGTGAAAAATGAAAAAGCGGATGAAAAATCAGTCTTTGAAATGTATTATGATTATTCAGAATCGCTCGAGACGCTTGTTTCTCACCGTATACTGGCTTTAAACCGTGGCGATAAAGAAGATATCCTTGCTGTGTCTATTGACGTGGATGAAGCCTATATCAACCGTTATATGGTACGTCAGGAATTGCCTGCAGGAGATCCAACAGAAGCAGCGGAAAAAGTCAAAGAAGCAATCAGTGATGCGTACAAACGGTTTATAGGACCAGCGATCGAAAGAGAAATCAGAAGTGATTTATCAGAAAAAGCAGAAGAGCAAGCGATCAATGTTTTTGGAGAAAATCTACGTAACCTTCTTCTGCAGGCACCTTTAAAAGATCAGACGATTTTGGGATTGGATCCTGCTTACCGAACGGGATGCAAATTAGTTGTCATCGATGCGACAGGAAAAGTTCACGCGATCGACCTTATCTATCCGCACCAGCCCGCTTCAGCTGCTAAGCGAAATGAAGCGAAAGGGAAATTCCTGGACATGGTGAATAAGTATGACGTGGACACTATTGCCATCGGTAATGGGACAGCGAGCCGTGAATCAGAAACCTTTGTCGCTGACGCCCTCAAAGAAGTCGATAAAAAAGTGGCTTATGTGATCGTCAATGAGGCAGGCGCTTCGGTTTATTCAGCGAGTCCGGAAGCAAGACGTGAATTTCCTGATTTACAAGTCGAAGAACGCAGTGCCGTCAGTATCGCCAGGCGTCTCCAGGATCCGTTGGCTGAACTGGTTAAGATCGATCCGGAATCAATCGGTGTCGGACAGTATCAGCATGACGTGTCTCAAAAGAAACTAAGTGATCAGTTGGACTTTGTCATCGAAGTCGTGGTCAACCAGGTGGGTGTCAACGTGAATACTGCGAGTGCCGCTTTGCTCAAGCACATTTCAGGACTGACAAAAACAACAGCTGAAAACGTGGTAACGTACCGTGAAGAAAACGGCAAATTTACGAACCGTTCGCAACTGAAAAAAGTCAAGCGTCTTGGACCTAAAGCCTTTGAACAATCCGTCGGTTTCCTGCGTATTCCAGATGGGAAAGAACCGTTTGACAATACCGGCATTCACCCGGAAACATATAAAGAAGCAGAAAAAATCATCGAACTGACTGGACTCAAGAAAGATAGTTTGGGTTCTAAAGACCTGGAAGCCCGCTTTGAACTAGTGGATGACGAGAAAATAATTGAGGAAACCGGCTTAGGCGTAGAAACCATTGAAGATATCAAAAAAGCCTTGGTTGCGCCGGGTCGGGACATGCGTGACGATATGCCGGCACCACTCCTGCGTACAGATGTGTTGTCAATGGAAGACTTGAAAGAAGGCATGGAACTCGAAGGAACCGTGAGAAATGTTGTCGACTTTGGAGCCTTTGTGGATATTGGGGTCAAGCAGGACGGCTTGGTGCACATATCGAAACTGAGCAATTCATTCGTCAAGCATCCGAGTAACGCTGTTGCTGTGGGCGATATCGTCAAGGTTTGGATCGACTCTGTTGATATGAACAAAGGACGCATCGCACTCAGTATGATTGAAAAAACGAAGAAAAAATAAGTGAAGAGAATTGGTCAGGTCAGGAGTTTCTACTGGCCTCTTTTTCTATCTAAGGTGGAACCATTTATGGAAACAATTGAATTGCAAAAATTAGTCGAGGCCGTTTCGCAGAATCACTTTGACCGACCGTTTGGTCATCAAGCCTTATTTAACAATCGCTTAAGATCAACCGGTGGACGCTATCATCTGGGCTCACATGATTTGGACTTTAATCCCCGTGTTCTAGAAAAAGCGGGACTGGAAACCTTTATTGGCGTTATCAAACATGAACTTTGTCACTATCATCTGCATTTAAGTGGAGAAGGGTTCCAGCACAAGGACAAAGCCTTTAAAGACTTGCTCAAGCGAGTGGATGGCTTACGTTACACGCCATCATTAAAAGAACCGGAAGAACGAAAAAAATACTGGCACTATCAATGCAAAAAATGCGGGAGCGTTACTCAAAGGCAGCGAAGATTCAATACAGCTAAATTTGTTTGTGCCAAGTGTAAAGGCAGATTTGAATTAATTGGAAAAGCAGAAACACAAAAGACAGCAGCTGACTAATAATCAACTGCTGTCTTTTGTGTCTTATATAGTAATGCCAACTTTTTTAAAATGAGTCTTGAGGGCTGGAATATTGCCGTCAAATACATGACCTTTCATACCGAAAGCAGCGGCACTTTCAATGTTTACAGCTAGATCATCAACAAAGAAACACTCGGAAGGTTCAAGGTCAAAGTGAGTGAAAAAATTCTGGTAGATCTCTTCTTCCGGCTTGATACTTTTCCAGTCGGAAGAAAGAAACAGGCCGTCAAAATACTCCAGTCCAGGAATAATATGTTTAAACTGGTGGAAATCCTGTGACACATTCGAGAATAAGTACAGATGGTACCCACTTGCTTTCAATCGTTTCAAGATATCTTCCATCGCTGAAATAGGGGTCATTTCTTTATACCACATATCCATTACTTCTGAAACAGACGCATGAAGTTTTTCGGGAAGACGTTTTGAGGCATTTTTAATGATTTCTTCTTTTGTAATGGTCCCTCGGTCATATTGCTGCCATTCATCAGCGTAAAAGATTTCATTTAATAATAATTTCTGATCTTCGGCGTTGGATGTAAAAGTTTGTATGAAATCTGCCGGGGCATATCGAATCAGGACATTTCCCATATCGAATACGATGTTTTTTATCATATGCATACTCTCCTCATTGAATTAGAATCAAAATATCTTCTCTTCAAAGATACCATATAAGCGTATATTTGAGGATTATTTAGCATAATTTCTAGAGTTGATTACCCCCTTCATCAGCCGGGTAACTCAACATCAAGACAACATGCTTGGACCCACGTGCGATCCCACTTAGAATGTTTGAAAAACGGTTTCGACTACGGTCTCTTCGATTGAATCTCCTTCGTTGATAATGGGGCCACGTAATCCGCGTGTGACTGTACCTGCTACTCTTTCCAAATAGATCTCTTCTAATATATATCATTTTTTTGAATCAGACCACACTGAGCAAACAAAGTAATTCCAAAAGACAGGATGATTCACTATACTTGAATCATCCTAAAATAAATAAAAAAATTTTCATGCCCGCAAAACAAACCCGAAATTATAAAGCACATAGATTTTTTTTGAATAAGCCGATTTTGGATCAAATTTGATAGGTATTGTGAAAAATGAAAAGGAGAAAGAATCATGAAACCGATTATTGAAGTGAAGAACTATACTAAAAAATATGGTGATTTTACAGCAGTAGATGATGTCTCGTTTGAAGTAGAAGAAGGCAGTATATTTGCCTTTCTGGGACCAAATGGAGCGGGGAAAAGTACAACGATCAATACATTATGTACGATGATGGAAAAAACAGCTGGAACATTGTTGATCGACGGAAAAGATGTCTCAACCGAAAAAGATGCCGTACGTGAAGCAATCGGAGTAGTTTTCCAATCGCAAACATTAGATGAAAAAATGACGGTGAATGAGAACTTGAAGATGCACTGTGTTTTTTATGGGGTACCCAAACAGGAGGTCAAGGATCGAATCTATTTTGTGTTGACCCTTGTTGATCTACTCGATTGGCAGAATAAAAGTGTGTCTAGTCTTTCGGGCGGAATGAAACGACGAGTGGAAATAGCCCGCGCATTGTTGCATTATCCAAAAGTTTTATTTTTAGATGAACCGACAAGCGGCCTGGATCCGCAAACGCGAAATAGGATGTGGGAATACATTGCCAGACTGCAAAAAGAAAAAAATATCACCATCTTTCTGACTACACATTATATGGATGAAGCAGAAATTTGTGATCACGTAGCCATTATGGATAATGGAAAAATCATGGTAAACGATACACCCGAAAATTTGAAACGGCTTTACACAAAAGATAAAGCCATCGTAAAAGTGAGTAATCCGGATGTTTTTGAAGCAGCGTTGAAAAGGGATGACCACACTTACAAAAAAGAAAAAGAAACTTTTTATATCGATATCGATATCGATGCTATTCAACATTTTCTGCAGTTTGTCGACCAGTTCAAAAACGAATTAAAAGATCTGGAAATCAAAAAAGGGACACTGAATGACGTCTTCTTAGAAATCACAGGTAAAGAAATTAGAGAGGAGGCCACAGAATGAGAACAATCACTGCACTATGGCTCAGAAACATCAGAGGATTCGTTCGTGATCGAGTCAAACTCATCACTTCATTAGTCATTCCCTTCTTTTTCCTTTATGTTTTCAAGTCTGTTTTTCAAACAGATCAAGTAGAAGATCCAACCGCTTTCTTACTTGCAGGAATCATTGTAGCAACGGTATTTCAAACTTCTTTGAATATTGCGACCTCGACGATCGATGATACTGTTTCAGGTTATATGAAAGAAATCCTAGTGAGTCCGACCAGTCGTTTTCAAGTAGCCCTGGGACAAATTTTATCAGCTGCTACAATAGCGACCACACAAGGGATTTTGATATTGATACTCGGTTTCTTTACTGGCTTGAGCTTTGACCATTGGTATACCCTCATTTATGTCTTATTGGCCTTGATGCTAGTCGGACTGGTTTTTTCGGGATTAGGCTTATTCTTAGCTTCAATGGTCAAAAGCTCTTCCACTTTTCAAGTCGTACAACAAGCCGTCGTACTTCCGTTTACTTTCTTATCTGGAGCGTATATCCCACTTGCCTTTTTACCTGACGTTCTTCGATTTATTGCGTATTTCAATCCCATGACTTATACGACAGCTTTCTTTAGAACCATCATGCTGGAAAAAGGCGGATTGACACAAACAGAATGGGTGGAACTGGGTTTGGCCTTTGATCTGAATGGCTTCATAGTAACACCTTGGATGAGTGGGATCATCATTACAGCTTTTGGCGCGCTATTCTTATTCCTAGCGACAAACTCCTTTGTTCGAGCAGACTTCAATAAGATATCGCGTAGTCCATTAGGAGGAAGATAAAGAGAAAAAAATTCTCTTACCGTGAGCGGGCTCCTTCAGGAATTCAGTGTTTTATAAAAAAAAGAAAAGACAAGAAAAAGAAAGTGTATTGGCACTAGTGGATGAAAAAAGCCTGACCCATACAACAAAATTCGTTCACACACTGGAAAAGAAAATGGGATTTAAAACTGACTGTGTGCAGACAGATAATGGATCTGAATTCACTAGTACCCAACCGCACTCAGTTAAAAAAACGGCCTTCCAACAGGTTCTAGAGTCTTTTGGTATCCGTCATATCCATACGCGTCCGTATTCTCCTTGGTAAAATGGCATGGTCGAACGTTCTCGCCGCATAGATGGTGAGAGGTTTTACAAAAGACAATTCTTTTTATGTAACATATGATCGTAATTTCTAGAATTATTTAGCATAATTTCTATATACGATATTGACAATAGGTTGAAAGATTGATATGATAAATTTTGTTGAGTACAATGCGCACGTGGCGGAATGGTAGACGCGTCAGCTTGAGGGGCTGGTGGGGCGTAGCCCCGTGGAAGTTCGAGTCTTCTCGTGCGCATAATAATTTTTAAACTATTGTAAAAAAAGAGATGACATCTGAGGTTAACCTCGGTTGTCATCTCTTTTTACTTATAATAAATAATTCAATGTAAATAGTGCCTGTCTTTTTATTATTTTCTCCAGAACGCACTTCACTTTGTTTTACTTTCAGTAGTTAAATCAAAACAAAACGGCTGAAGCGAAACTGAGCATAAATGGAATGGTAACGATGGCCAGGAAACTGGCTAGGATAATGATTCGCGCACCATACTCGTAGTCGCCACCATATAGTTGTGAGAAC